>JAHJQU010000186.1 GCA_018819005.1 Pseudomonadota bacterium
AAAGTCATTCTGCTGTGTTGCACTTCATCTTTCGTCATTGCAGCGTACGAAAAGTACGCTTCATTCCTCAAGATTCGTGCGCCTTGCATAATGAGCTTTTTACTTTGCCGTCTGAATTTTGACTTTTTACGAGTCCATCAATATTAATACAGGCTAGCGCTACAAATTTTCGATCATTGCCCCCCACTGCCATGACGATACTGCCCATAAGCAAAGCAGTTGTAAGATTGTCTGCAATCGGCGATATAAAAAAAGCCAGGACCCCTGTACTCCAGAAAACCCCACGTAAAGAAAACCCTTTGCTGATTAAAAACGCCCGTATACTCTGGAAGACATTCCGTTCTTCAAGGGAATTGATATAGGTCATTGCGCAAAGCAGGAAAAGAAAAAGCTCGGCATATTCCAGCAAGCAGTATTTGATTGCTTCATGTGCCGTATGCTTATCCCCTGATTTTATGTATGCCACGGCAACTAAAATCCAGATAAGACCTGCTGCCAGCATAACCGGTTTGCTTTTTCTCAAATGGATATAATTTTCTAAAGGGACCAATGAGTACGCCAGTATAAAAATGAGTATCCCAAGATACCCATAGGCCGAACTCGCCATATCAACGATCGTTTCCACATTATTATCCCCACCAAATGCCAAAGATGTGGTGAAAATAAACATCAGCAAAATGATATGAATAAAAAGTTTCATGTTCCCCCTTAAATTATTAGTATCCTTTGGGGCCTGTCTGTTTCCCGCTTGTTTCAGCTTCTTTCAGCACAGCAGGAACCCCCTTTCCCGGATTTTTAGTGTACCGTTTGAACACATATGGAAAGTTGATTTATATTGCAGCAATAAATATGCCAGATAACTTAATAAATTAAGGAATTGTTAATTCGGATAGTCCATAAGTAACGGGTGGTTATGATATTTCAGATTGCAGGCAGGGAGTATTTAAAGGAGATTTTATTTGCGATGTGTCAGGCTTTTTTACAAAGTGCAAAAAATTGTTTGTTAGTTCTCGAAAAAAATTCATTCTGTTATCTTGCCTTCATTATAAAGTCTTAAAAATATCTCAATTATTTCGGGGTCAAACTGAGTACCGGCCCCTCCTTGAAGATATTCCAATATGCTTTTTTCATCCATCCTGTTCCTGTAAGGCCGGTCGGAAGCTAAAGCGTCATATACATCAGCTATGCTCAGAATACGGGACAATAAGGGGATCTCTTTCCCCTTTAGTCCGCTCGGATAACCGGTTCCGTCGAATCTTTCATGATGGGATTTTATTATATTTATTTCCCTGTTCCAGAACCCCAGATTCTTAATGATATTCGCCCCGATAGAAGGATGCTCTTTAATTTTTTCAAATTCCTCTTTTGTGAGTTTGCCCGGTTTCAAGAGTATTTCATCCCTTATGCCTATCTTGCCGATATCATGAAGCCGACCTGCAACGTTTAACATATCAAGTTCTTCGGTGCTGCAACCAAGCTCCCTCCCGATAATGGTGGAAATATCGGTAACGCGGTTTGAATGTTGCTGGGTATATGAATCCCTTGCATTCAGCACACTTACAAAGCCATAGAGGGTTGCGAAAAGATTTTCGTATATATTTTCATAAAGAGCCAGATTTTCAATAGCCTGAGCTGCATTTTGAGTCATAACTGAAAGATAATAAAGGTCCTTCTCTGAAAACCTTACTTCGCCGTGAGCTACATATGCGGTCAAAACTCCAAATATCTTATCCCTTATCTTCAGAGGAACGCACATGAAGGAAAGGATATCTCCTGAAAGCCCTTCCACTCCCCTGTTCTCTGAAACAAGAAAAGGAATACCGTCGGCAGTAATATTCATTAAAAGACGTTCAAATAAAGCCTGATCAATTTCAGGTCCCGATGTCTCAGGGCACGAGACTGTTTCAAAAGGCCTGTTGACAGGCCAGTTTATCACATAAAATTTTGACATATCAGCGAGGGAAATCTCAGTTACCATGTCAACAAGTCGTTTAAAAACATCTTTTGTGGAACCGATTTCTGCAAATTCGCTTATAATCTTATTCAGTATCCGGAGATCATCCACCTTGTTTTGCAGTTGTTTTGTCAGCTCTTCAAGCCGTTTTTTGCCTTCAACTTCTTTTTTAAGCAGAATATTTTCAATAAACAGCTCTCTCTGATTCAAAACACGCTCTAAACAGAGTTCCATGTCGTTCAAATTGACGGGCTTGACCAGAAAATCGACAACACCGTGTTTTATTGTTTTTATTGTATAATCTATGGTTGGCTTACCGGTCATGATTACAACGGGTATCGTGTTGTCGGTCCTCCAGATGTGCTCGGCCAGCTGTACCCCGTCCATCTCGGGCATGTTGATGTCGGTAAAGCAGCAGTCGATTTTCTCATTCTCAAGAATTTTTACGGCTTCACGACCGTTCAGGGCTGTTGCGACGGCGTACCCTTTGAACTCAAAATATTCTCGCACAACTTCCAGAATATTTTCTTCATCGTCAACAAACAGTATCTTCTCTTTTTTTTTATTGTTCATTTATGCATCCCATAAGAATGATGATTAGCTGCAATCAAAAATGAAAAAGGGAAGAGCCATAAAAAACCCTTCCCTTAAATAAAAGTTTTATAACCCGATTAACAGTCCGGGCATCTGTTAATATCTCGCCGCACGTATTGGTTTACCTGCAAGAGGATTATAAATCTTCATAATTGCAAATTTCATAACATCCACGGTCTTCATGTTGACAACAATATCAAAAAGGATTTTTTCGGCATTTTCCGGAATAACACAGGAATTGGATGCATCAAATACTAAATCCGGGAAACCTTTGATAAGTTTCTTATGTTCCTTATCACTGAAAGGCACCTGGATGGCCTTTTTCCCGTCGATCGTTTTAACTTTGTCGGCCAACTGAACGTCTTCAATTTTTTTAAATTTTTCATCATCCAAAAAAATATTGATATTATAATCCGCCATACAAATACCTCCTGTTAAAATAAATGTTTTTCAAAGGTCTCGCCTGTAATAATGTTTATTTCTATCCTATCCTGTTTTTACTTTCTTCCTGTTCAAAATCGCCGGACACTATTTATCAAAAGACGAAACCCCTATATTATGTTGAGGTTTTATTGTCAAGAAACTTATATTAGTTCATTAAATACAGTTTGTTGCCTCATCCCTCACTTCTCATTTGGACTTCGTTGCTCGTCGTTCCTGTTTCGTTGATCGATTCAAGATTCACGATTCACGCCTCGTGCCTTAATGCCTCATCATCGCTGAGTGAAGCCTTCTGGCCTGCAGGCAGAAAGCGTCCAGCTTTGCCGTTATCAGTTGAGGAAAAGGAGATCCATCGCTTTCAATTGCAAGAAAAGGTAGGCTGTCAAAATCCGAAAGAATATTTTTTAGCCTCCGGTTATTATGTTTTGCCGCAAGTTTGCCCTCACGGTTCATCGTCTCGCTTAAAATCGCTTCAGAAATCCTGTTTGGCATGCATCCAAAAGGGCCGATTGCAATTACTCCGCAGGCTTTGGCGGCTATTTCAGAGATAGCGCTTCCGACAGTCAAAACCGCCTCTCCCGCAAGATTTGGCGATATGTAAGGCATGGCGGCCTTGATAATTGCTTTCACATTTACAGGTTCAGCATGCACAAGCCCCGATTGAGACAATATTTTCTTTATGCTTTTTTCATATTTTCTCATAAAACTCTTTTTAATAACATAAGAGAGTTTTTCCAGAGGCGCCATTTCCGAATCAACAAGACCCTTATCAACCATATAATCACAATAATAGAGCCATTCAGCAATCGGAGAGCAGACAGTTGCAAATCCCATATCAGCCAGTCTTTCCGTAATATACTGTCTTGATATCGAATCCCTCCGGACAAATATCTCACCGACAAGCGATATCATCGGAACTTCATCCGGCGGAAGTTTCATCGGAAGCGCTTCAAATTTTTCAGCGCTCTCTTTCATCTTCTTTCCGAAACTGCTGAAGTCTCCTTTCTCAAGTTCACTGAGAATTAAACACCATTCCTTTTCAAAAAGATCTAGAGCGGAATCACGATCAAGGGCATTTGTTAAAAGCATTGAACGTATATCTTCCATCACGTCTGATACGACAACACCCCACCATCCTCTTATGTGAAAATTATTTCCCATCCCGCCGTAGGAATTCTCAGAAGTCAGGGAAAACATGGCAACATCAGGAATGCCCATTCTTTTGACAAGATCTTCCATAAAAATATGATACTGGCCGAATCTGCATGGACCGGAAGATGTCGGCATAAAATAAACAAGAACTTCTCCGTTTCGTTTTTCATTATTAATATAATTAAGTAATGTTCCTGTTGTAAGTAATAACGGAAGGCATTCCTTGCATGATGTATTGGCGCGCCCAAGCTTCAGAACTGCTTTGTCAGCAGGAGGATGAGCCACAACATTAAAGCCGTTTGCCCGAAATACAGCGGCAAACGCTTCTGTAGCTAACCGGCCCATTGAAGGCAGCAGCAGCGTGACACTGGGATCAGTAACAGGAAGAGTCCGGCCGGATGACGTTGTTACCTTAGCGACGCCATTATCAAGAGCCACTCTTGCCGGTATGAATTTTTTCGTCCTGCTCACGATCTTTTTTTCGGATATAAGCTGCCTGTAGGAATTTATAATATCAATGAAGGCTTCAATTCTTGTTTCCAAACCGGCATCTGCGGTATGGTTGTCGAGTTCAAGGGTTAATGACGGCTTTTTCCCCATGATATCCCTGAAGTAACCCAGAAGAAAAGAATCGGGACCACAGGAGAAGTTGGTTATAAAGGCTCCGAACAGCTGGGGATGGCGTTCAACTATCTTTCCGGCTTTAAGCAACGACTGGCCCATACCCCAGTACATATGCCGCTTGCTGTCTTCATTATCGAAATCAAGAAAATCAAACGGCAGGACATTTATGCCTCTTGAGGCAAATTTGCGGGGTATCCCCATATGAGCTTCTTCAACAAACCCATTGTAAGGTCTTGCAAAAATGACCACGGCAAATTTATCGGGATCTTTTTCGAGTTCGGTTGCTGCTTCTCTGCCTGACAGCTTCATCGCCTCAAAACATTTCTTTTGTGCTTCAATCGCCTTGATAAATGCCATTTCAGCCGGTTTTCTCGCGGATCCCATAGATATGGCTGTCTCGATCAGAGGCTCTTTCGCGGATTCTATGCCTTTTGTAAGATCAAGGAGCGGAGTCAGGATTTTTGTGCCCTTTTTCTCAATTTCAGCAAGCTTTTTTCTGAAAGTGGTTTGAAGATAAAATGTTTCTCCCTGTACAAGCGGACAGACCTGGGAACTCAGATATCCATTTGTAGCCGGCACTGCTTTAAAATGAGGCAGAAAAATAAATTCGGGAGCATCGCCGTCTGAAATAAGAGACCAGAAAAATCCATGAGCCTGCTCAACGGGATAACAAAAGGGAGCTCCTTTATGATCAATTCCTTCCTGTGAAAGAACTTCGGGCATTACAGTTTCAAACCCAAGCTCGCCAAAAAAATTGGAATAAAGGGGATAATATGTGTTTACGAGGAAACTCCTGTTTATGCCGATCCGGCCTTTTGGTTTTATTCCTGTTCTTCTGTTCGATAAAGGGTCATATTTTCCAAAAACAATTTTCTGGCGGGTATTTACCGAATCAAGCTTATCGGCATCGCTTTCGATGTTGTGCCGAAGATTATAATAACGGTTACACGCCCCCCCGAACGGATATTTTTTATTTTCAAGCTCGATTACCGCGATATTGCAGCGGCGGTCGCAATTACTTTTTACTCCCCTGCATATAAATGACTTCCCGTATTTGACTTCTCGGCCCGCAAGGTCTTTAAGATCAAAGCGTTTTTTTTGCATCATGCCCGTTTCGATTCTCTCTTTAACTACGAGCGCCGCCCCGAATGCTCCCATGAGACCGGGCTCTGGAGGAACAACAATGGGTTTGCCGACCAGAGCGGCCATGGCAAGAGGAACAGCCTCATTGTAACATACGCCCCCCTGCATGAATATTTTCTCTCCCACCGGCCTGTTCCCCTTAACCCTGTTCGAATAATTCATGCAGATTGAATAGGCAAGCCCGGCAACGATATCTTCGTGCTTCATCCCTTCATGTATGGCATTTTTAATATCAGAGGCTATGAAAGCGGCGCACTGATCATTGAAGTTCGGAGGCTTTGATCCTTTCAGTGCGACACCGGCTATATCTTCCATTTTTATCCCGAGCGTCTCATATGCCGATTCTTCGAGAAATGAACCTGTGCCTGCCGAACAGGCTTCATTCATGGCATAATCGGAAGGAACTGAATTTGTAATATATGTATATTTTGCGTCCTGCCCGCCTATTTCAAATATTGTATCAACCTTCGGATCAAAATAGACTGCCGCGGCGGCATGGGCGATGATTTCGTTTATTATGCCGTCCGTTAGCGCGTGAAGGCCCGCAATCTGGCGGCCAGAACCGCACACGCCCAGTCCTTCTATGGTTAAGCCTGAAAGCGACACCTTGTTTTCCAGAGCTTTTATTATAAATTCATAACACTTTCTTGAAGCGCCTACCGGATCACCATTTGTCCTGAGATAAACAGATTCAAGGATTGCATTATCCCTGTTCCTCAGAAGAACGGCCTTTGTTGTCGTCGAACCTACATCAAGGCCGAGCGTGCATATATCACCGGCCTCAACATCTCTTTTTGAAAGGCCCTTGAATTCCACCATATCTTTAAATTCTTTCAGGGGATAAAGCGTTTCAAAAGAAAGAGCCTCATTTTTAAACAGCGACTTTGTGCCGGGAAAAGAGAGTGTCTCATGTTCAAGCGCCCATAAGGCAGCGCCGAGAGCTTCAAAATAAGGAGCTTCCCCCGGAATAATAAGTCCCGGGATTTCCCTCCGCAGGTAATCGATCATCATCCTGTTTTGGGTAGTTCCCCCGGTGATCATGATATTTTCTCTTTTCACCTTTTTTAATAGCTCCAGGATCTTGTTTGCCATCATTTTGCAAAGTCCTGAAGCCACCTTCGATTTGGGAACCCCCTTGTTGGTAGCATGGGTGCAATCCGATTTGCAGAATACCGAACAGCGGCCTGAAACATTATGCGGTTCTTCCGCTGCCGCCCAGCAGGCCGCCTCTTCAATTGAAACATCCATTCTCCGGAGCTGCTGAAGGAAAAACTCGCCTGTTCCGGATGCGCACTTGTTTCCTGTCAGGACATTAGATATTCTCCCGTCACGACTCAATACATAAACCATGAATGTTTCTCCTCCTGCAGAAACAATGGCCGGGGAGAAAATGTCCGGGGATTTGACAAACCCGTAAGCGTATTCGACCGCTTCCGGTTCGGGGATGGCCGACAGATTTAACAGTTTGTGGAATCTGCGGCCGGTTGAGGCTATCCTGTCAAATGAATTCCCTGTCTGTTCAAGGGCGGAAAGGAGGGTACGTCTCGGATCACCTTCATGAGAAAGAGTTAAAAAGCCTGTAATATGCGGGTTCAAAGGTATATCAGATGCTCCCGGATCTGTCCGTCGCTCCGCTTCGACCTGAACTGCAGAAACAGTTGACGCACCAAGGCAAAGCCCGAGTGATCTGATCTTTTCCGTGCGGTATTTCTCCCTGCCGTACTGAATATTCATACAGTTCATCCCTGATGGCTCTGTAAAAAGTCCAAATATGCTCACTTAATGAGCTTGTTAGGGATTTTTACGAAGCCGTCAACCTTCAGCTTTTCAGATCGTTTGCGCCCTGCAGAACTATATCGAAAAGCTCCTGTATATCTTTTTCATCGAGGCAGGAAAATGCTACTCTAAGATCGCTTTTCCCGACTGAAATCAGTCCCACACCATATTTATCGAGAAGGTGGAGCCTTAGCGTTTCGGCATCCAGATTTTTGAGCCTTAAGCACATAAAATAGCCGGAATTAAAAGGATAAACATCCCAGACCTTTTCGTATTTGGAATCCGAAAGAACTTCTTTTACCTTGATTGCCCTCTTCTTTAGTATCTCGAATTTTTCCTTTTTTTCATACGGATAGTTTTTATCCTTCATCGATTTTAAAACAACGGTCTGGCTCAAGTGGGAAGCATTTGAAATATTTCCCCTGATGCATCCCGCTGTCTTTTTCTCAAGCGCATCGTACACAGGCAACGCATCTCCCTCTATTTTGCAACCGTAGGTGATAAAACCGACCCTTAACCCCCACGCGAAGTTTTCCTTCGTGGCGCCGTCAACCTTGACGGCAAGCAGATTCGGAGATCTGTCACAGATAAGCGCAAAGACCGATTCTTTCAGAGTCTCTTCATCATAAAAGAGCCCGAAATATGAATCGTCACAGATAGTGATGACATTTGTT
>JAHJQU010000187.1 GCA_018819005.1 Pseudomonadota bacterium
CTGAGCTGACCACTGTTCGGAAAGCTCCCCCATAGTCGTGCTGGGCGTTATGGGATATATCGCCGCCACTTCGCTGAAAGCGTAGGCGACATGCGCCGCCGCCGTGTTGCCGTCGATAGCCTGCATGTTTTTTTTGATTTCACTCATGTTATTTTCCCCCGGGTTTTGTAAGTTTTCCAAATCATTACGGTAAAATCTTATATAATTCGCCAAAAAAAAACAAATAGCCCCTGCCATTACTGATGCCATTACTGATAAATACTGACGATATAACAAAATGCTTATAATACAAAGATTTCTCGTCGCGGAGTTTACCCTGAGCGAAGTCGAATGGGCTCCTCGAAATGACACCAAGAAGGACTTATTAGAGTGGACTCAGAGATATAAAAGGAGGGAATTCAAATAAACAGTTCATAATGAACCAATAGGGACGGTTACTATTGCTTTTTCTTTTTTCTTGCCTGAATAATTGCTTTACAAACCTCAAAAATAAATTCTTTCGTGGCCGGACCTTCATCCTGGATGAGATAGAGAAGTTTGTTGGCGGTCGCATCGGGTTTGGATTTTTTCGTGACACCCATTTCGCTGAATAAATCAGACAAACTAATTTGAAAAACGTCAGCAATTTTCTTTATTGTTTTCAAACTGGCATTTTTATTGCCGGATTCAATGTAGCTGATAAAATTGTTGCTGACACCCGATAATCCGGCTAATTTTTCCTGAGTCAGCCCTCTCTTTTTTCTCTCATTTTTAATTTTGCTGCCAAGCAATTGAAGCAAATCATCCATATTTCACCCCTTTACGCACATTGTAGAAATTAGAGATTATAACTTGAACAAAATATATTGAGAAAGGCACTTGACAAATAGTGAAACTATTTTATCTAATAATCGCAGGTAAGGTTAAAAATGTTGGAATGATGATGTCTCTGCTGTTGCGGAGACGATTGAATGGAATGTAGAAAGGGCTTTAGCCCTGACGAACCTTTGAGGAGGAGAGATGAGAAAAGTTTTTGGTTTGGTTTGTGCGATGATGTTTATTGCCGGAATTTCGTCTGTTGCCAGAGCGCAGGATTTGTCCTTCGGCTGGAAAGCGGGTTTGAACATGGCGAATCTTACTGATGCGGGGGAAGGGGTATCTTACAAAGCTAAGACGGGTATTGCCCTGGGCGGTTTTGCGGTGTTTAAAGTGAACGACAATCTTTCAATTCAGCCGGAGTTTCTTTACACGCAGAAAGGTAATAAAATAGAGTATTCATACGAAGATCTCGTAGGATTTGATGCATTGTGGAATCCTATTTATGAAACTGTTACGGAAAAATTTAAAGTCAAACTTGACTACATTGAAATCCCGGTTCTTGTGAAGTATTCATTTTCACCAGGAGAAAGTACTTGTCCTTTTATCTTCGCTGGTCCTGCTCTCGGAATTCTTATGTCCGCAAAAGCAGACTCTACCAATATTAAGAGTGATTGCAATTCACTGGATATTGGCCTTGTTCTCGGCGGTGGCGTTGAACTTGAAAGCGGTGTTTCAATTGACCTTCGTTACGATATGGGAATGACAAAAGTTTTTGATTTTGAAGGCGGAGACAATAAGGAAAAAAATACCGTAATTTCGCTGATGGTCGGTTATAAACTATAAACTCCCCAACTAAGCGAATTAATGGTGGCACAACCCTAAAGGGTTTTCTACCAAGCTGGTAGATTCCCCTTTTTGTAAAAAGGGGATTTGTCGCGACGGACGGGGTATTAGTTTAATCGGCGGGCAAGAGGGTTCCGTGTCGGGGTTGGTGAACGAAACTCCGTCATAAAAAGCCGGTTTGCGTCTGCGCGGTTTTATTATTGCAGAATTTATTCCGCGAAAGCAGGGACAGAATCACGCGTAAGGCGGGTTTGCCTACGGTGGAGTTATTTCTGTTCCAAGTTTATGGAGTAAGATTAAGATTTTATGAAAAGAAAACAATTTCCGGCTATTCTTTTTTTCTTGATTGTTGTCGGCGGAATTATCTATTTTTCACGGCCTTCATTACTCTGGGCGGAGAAAGGCATTCAGGGGCCACAGGGCTCAAAGGGTGAGAGCGGCTCTGCTGGTCCAAAAGGAGACAAGGGCAATAAGGGCGATAAAGGGGATGCCGGTCAACAAGGACCTAAAGGTGAAAATGGTGAGAAAGGTGATAATGGCGCCAAAGGCGAGCAGGGGCCTAAGGGTGAACCTGGTCTGAAAGGAGAAAGCGGTCAAATCGGGCCGATGGGCTCTCAGGGCAAAACGGGTGATAATGGACAGCAGGGTATTCCGGGGGTCAAAGGCGAGCAAGGGCAAACGGGGCCTCAGGGTTTACGGGGACTGAAAGGCGATACGGTTGTTGTAAAAGAGGGAGGAGACAAGATTATTACTGGTCCTCAGGGCGCTAAGGGCGACCCGGGTCAGCAGGGGACTCTAGGTCAGCAAGGTCAACCGGGCCCCCGCGGAGAAAAAGGCGAGATGGGTCCCCGTGGAATGGCGGGCGCAACGGGTTTTGCCGGCAGTGATGTTTCCGGCGGGCTGACTGATGAACAGATGTCTTTTATTCTTTACAGCGAGGGGAACAGTTATTTTGAAAACAATGTTTTAGCCGAGGCGAGCGCTGTCTTTCAAAAAGTAATAAACACATATCCGAAAAGTTGGGGCGCTCAGCTTTCTTGTTTGGAACTTTCAAAGCTCAAACTAAAAGTCGGGAAAAAAGAAGAAGGCCTAAAACTTCTTGAAAATTTTACCGAAAAATATTCTAAAAGCTCTCTCCTCGTAAAAGCAAAATTCAATCTCTGTGTCGCTTATGTTCTCAACAAAGATTACAAATCGGCGCAAAAAAATCTGGAGAGTTTTATTTCTTCATATCCGGAAAGCAAATATACCATCGACGCGAAGAAGTTATTGAAAGATTGCCGGGGGAGGTAGGTGCGAGAGAGATTAAATGGAAGAAACAACTCTTAACTCAGGATTAACCAAGCGTGAAATGGGTAACGGTATCAATTCTGCTACCGTTATCATGACCAAGGGCTGGCCTGCTTCCTGCTGTGAACGGGCAGTGCGAAGAGCCCATTCATTAAATTCAGGATTATCTTTCAGGTTAAATACAATCTGCGCTCCGTCGGGGATTTTTTCATCTATTTCCGAGTGGGATAGCACATATTTGCTAAATTCGGCAGAAAGAGTGCGCTGCAATTCCCAAAATAAATCATTTTTCATTCGGTTTTATATCCACAAGAAGATTATATCACGAATAAGGAAAAGCGTCAATGAAAAATTTAAAAGAATTTCTGACAATACCATAAAATTTTATGGAGGAGGGTCTGATGAACATTTTACGAAATAAATTTGGGATGGGAAAAATTTGTTTTTTGGCGGGCGCTTTTTCTTTTTTGATTTTTGGTTCCGGTTTTGCGCTGAATGCGGAAGAGACTTCCCGCAGAAGTTTTAGGGAAACTTTTTTACAGCATCGCCGCCATCCGAAAAGACAAAATTTGAGAAGCGGTAAATCCGAAAAAAAGCCGCAGGCAGGCGGCAGAATTTTCTCAACTTCGATACGGCCTTTTTTAACAAGCGAGACAAAGTTAACCGAAAGCTGCTATGTGTTTGGTTTGGACTGGTATGGCTCAAAAATTATTTTCGCAAGTTCCAAAGATAATAATTTGTTGGATATTTTCAGCATCCCTTCCTCGGGCGGGAGTATGACCAATTTAACAAACACTTCGGGGCCCGAATGGTGGTCAAGATATTCAAACGATGGAAGCAAAATTTATTACGTTTGTTATGACCTTTCTCAGGACGCAGAGGCCTTTTACAAAATGAATTCTGACGGGTCGGTGAAAACAGTTATAAAGCAGTTTTCAGCCGGAAACGAATTAGGTGAAATTTGCATCAATTCTGCCGACACAAAAATTGCATATACTTTGGATGAAAGTTTGTGGGTGATGAATTCTGATGGAACAAATAACACTGAATTGACAGAAGCAAGAGAGTGGGCGAGCATTGATTTTTCTCGCGATGATAATTACATTGTTTTTGCTGACACAAATAACCACATTTCAAAAATAAACATAAATACAAAGGCATTAACTCAATTAACAACAGAGCAATATTGTAGTTACCCTGACTGGTCCCCCGTTGAAGATAAAATTGTTTTTCAGGGTTATGATGCCTCGTGGCAACAAGATATTTGGGTGATGAATTCAGATGGAACAGGAAAAACAAATCTCACAAATTTAAGTTCAGGTTATCCCTATAAGCCGCAATATTCTCCTGATGGAACAAAAATTACTTATACCTTAGAGTATTCCTTCTGGGTGATGAATTCCGATGGAAGCAATAAAATAAAAATTGCTGATGCAGATGGCTGGGATTCAGTTTGGTCTCCCGACAGCAGTAAGATTGCTTATTCTGATTCCCAAAATATTTTTGTTGTTAATTCCGACGGAACAAATGAGCAAAATATTACAAATAATATTCTTCCGACGAGGAATGGCAATCCCTGCTGGAATAGCAATTTTACAAAGTTTGCGTATATTGCGGAGTATTCCTGGGGAGTTTATAAATTAGCGGTTATGAATTCAGATGGTTCAAGCGGAAACATATTAGATTCCGTTTATTCATCGGATAGATGCTTTTCGTTTGCTCCACATTCAACAAAAATTGTTTACACAGGAACCGATAGAAATATTTATTCAATAAACTATAACGGGACAGGAAAAACGCAATTAACGACAGGCGGTCAAAGTAGTTATCCTTCATGGTCTCCTGACCTATCAAAAATTGCCTATTATTCAGGTAGCTACGATCCCTACTATCTTAAAATAATGGATGCCGACGGCTCAAATCAGACGTCTCTCACTGATGCAAATGAAAGTTATATTCCTCCTTCCTGGTCTTCTGACGGAACAGAGATTGTTTATTTAGCCGGCTCATGGGACAATTTCTCCGTCTGGATTGTGAATGTTTTAAGTCCTTCTCAGAAAACAGAAGTTGTTAGTGGAATTTCTAGTGATGCTTGCTATTCTGCTTTCTCTCCTGATGGAACGAAAATTGCTTATACAATCGAGGATTATAATAATCCTGATAATGAAGGTCTTTGGGTTGTAAACCGCGATGGTTCTTCAAAAACACAGATATATCAAGGAGAACCTGATTGGAACGAAAAACCTGTCTGGACGGGAAATGACAGAATTTATTTTGCAAGTGATTTTTCAATACTCAGCGTAAAACCTGACGGAACTGATTTAAGGAATGAATCAACTTACAAATGGAATTTTGCAATTAACCCTTCTGATGGAAGCAATCTTATCAGCAGCGCTTTTGATATTTTCTCAGGAATTCAATCACCGGTTTCTATTTATTCCGTCAGCGGTTATGTGAAAGATTCCGACGGAACGGGAATCATCGGGGTGACGGTGAGTTGCACAGGAGAAAGTTCCTGCACAACAAGTTCTTCGGGATACTATGCGTTTACAAATCTTACTTCCGGAAATTACACGGTAACGCCGTCAAAAACCGGCCTGGTTTTTATACCGTCGAACAGAAGTTATTCTCCTCTTAATTCCGATCAGAGCAACCAGAATTTCACAGGTGGACCCACTCTTTATTGTATCAATGGCTCTGTAAAAGACGACGGCGGAAATGCGATGAGGGATGTTGTATTGTCTGTGACCGGTGATGCTGTAAAAGATTACACAAGCGACATTTCCGGAAATTATGAAATAATCCTTTCTTCGGGGAATTATACGATTACGCCAAGCAAAAGCAAGTGGAGTTTTACTCCTGTGAGCAGGTCATACAGTCCGCTTGATAGTGATCAAACCTATCAGGAGAATTACATCGGCGTTTACGTAAGCAGTGGTGAGACAACAATAGAGATTCTTACCGGACAATCTGAAATTTTCTGGAGTAATGGTCAGAACAATCCAGGTGATCCATTTAACACATATTTCCATGACTCAAGAGCCCAGTCAGTGTATCTTGCTTCTGATTTAACCGCTGCGGGAATGTTTATTGGAACAATTAATGCTCTTCAGTTAAAATGTTATCAAGCGCCGGGAAGGCCGAATCTAAAAGACTTTCGTATCCGTATCAAACAAACTTCAGCGACAACTTCTACTGCCTGGGTAACCACGGGGTGGACTGTTGCCTACGGGCCTACGAATATTGTTCCCACCACAGGGCAATGGTACACTTTCACACTCTCTACACCTTTTGACTGGGACGGATCAAGTAATCTCTTGATTGACTTTTCCCGAGACGATACCAATTGGGCCGTTAATGGTGGAATGTATGTCCGCACGGACCTTTCCAATCGCACTTATTCGGGCTACGGTGATTCAAATTACACATGGCCTTTTGACGCTATGAGTGGCGCTGTAAGTGACCATGTGCCGAGTTTGAAAATTACTCAACAACTTTCCGCGGCAGTTGAGCAGGTACTCATCAGCGGCTATATTTGTGATTCTTTGTCAAACGGGACAAGCGGAGTTACTGTAGATTTAGGTGGAGATAAAACTGGTAGTTATACAACTTCAAATACTGGTTATTATGAATTTGTTGTTTCCAAAGGAAATTTTTATACGGTAGCGCCTTCAAAAACCGACTGGGTTTTTACGCCGTTAAGTAAAAATTATTTTTCTCTTTCTTCCAATCAAAGCAGTCAAAATTTTACCGGCTATGAAATAACAATGCAGACAGGCAAAACAGTGGAAGTGAGAGGCGGCGTCAAAGGTTATATTAAGAAAGGCGAATCGGCATCAATTATTTTAAAGCCCGCGGTTTCAGGAGCCGTAAAGATTAAAATTTACAATCTGAAAGGGCAGCTTGTGTGGGATGAGACAAAAGATGTTTCAGCAGGGGTTCAGGATGTTGTTTCATGGGCTTGTAAAAACACTTCAAACAAAGATGTCGCTTCGGGAATTTACATCGTTTATATCAAGGGAGCCGGAATTGATGTGAAGAAAAAAATAGCTGTGGTGAAATAAAAAACCCGAATATTAAATGACTATGGGGAGGCAGAAGGTGAAAAAGATTTTTATTGTTTTGAGTATTTTATTTATTTTTACTCAGGTTTACGCGGGAGACGAAGGAACGGCGGGCGCCGTAATACTTTCACAGCCTCCGGGGGCAAGAGCTTCCGGGATGGCGGGGGCATACGCCGCCGCGCTGGGTGATGTTTCCTGTATTTATTATAATCCCGCGGGGCTGGCGACTCTGAGAGGGGGCCAGTCAACTTTTGCGTATCAAACGGGTATAGCCGATGACAGTTTCGGTGTCGTTAATTTTGGTTTTCCCGGCGCCAAAAGCGCTTTTGCCGGAAGTTTTATTTATTATAACGCAGGCAATATTGAGTTGATTGATATTTCAGGCAATTCTAAAACGGTCAAAGCTCAGCAGGATTATCTCGCCTCTCTTTCTTACGGGCGCAATTTGTTTGGAAATTTTTCAGTCGGGTTAAGCGGAAAAGTTCTTCAGTCAACGCTGGTTGAAGATTTTTCAGCCACGACTTTTTGCGCTGATTTCGGCGGTTTATACAGCGGAAATAATTTTTCGCTCGGCGCAGCCGTTCAAAACATCGGAAGCGGATTGAAATATGACAGTGAAGCGGACCCTCTGCCGAAGAATATCAGAACGGGAGTGTCTTACAGGGCAAATAATTTAACAATGGGTTTTGACATTGTGAAACCCAATGACGGAGATATGAAGAAGAATATAGGGATGGAATTTCTGCTTGGAAAATCATTTGCTTTGCGGGCGGGTTATAAATCCGGTTATGATCTGAGTTCTCTGACTTTCGGTTTCGGAATTAAACTGAAAAAAATTAATATTGATTACGCGATGGCAGCGATGGATGAAATGGATACGGTTCAGCGAGTTTCTCTGATCACACATTTTGGGGAAGAAAAAAAGGAAGCGGCGAAGAAAGAGAAGCCCCGTGAAGAAAAAGTTGTTTCGGCGAAGGCGGAGAAAAAGCCGGTTTCCAAACAGACAATTGCCGTGGGCAATTTCATAAATATTACCAAAGATGAAAAGTCGGAGTGGCTGAGAGTGGGAATCCCGGATATGGCGTGCACGACGCTTTCGCAAATCGGGGGAATAAAAATCGTTGACAGGGCGCGGCTTCAGGATGTGATAGAAGAGCAAAAACTCGGAATGCTCGGCATAATTTCAGAGGAGTCAGCTCCGCAAATTGGGAAAATACTGGGAGCTACGGCGATAATCATCGGAAGTTACCGCCTTTCGGGAAATGATTTGCTTATCAATGCCCGTCTCATAAAAACAGAAACGGCGGAAATTCTGCGGGCTGAAACGGGGAAAGGAAAAGTTAAAAATATTGATGAAATTATAGAGGAAATTGTGTTGAAGATGGCGGGCGTCATAGGCGAAAAAGTCACTGCGAAGGAGAGAAAGCAGATACGGAATCAGGCGAAAATGATGCTGAGCAATTTAGAGGAAATGAGCAGGGGTGAAGTGCTTTATCAGGCGGGTAATATTACCGAAGCCCGAAAGTATTATAAGCGGGCGCTCAAAAAAAATCCCGATGCGAATACTCTTCAAAAGATAAAAGACATTGACCTGAAAATGAGCGCTGTCGCGGCGCTGAAATTCAGCAATAACTCCGGCGCTGAATATAATTATTTGGGCGATAGTATTCTTGAAACGCTGACGGATTCTTTGACGAAGGAAACAGGCCTTTGCTTCGTTGAAAGGGCGAACCTTGAAAAAGCGATTGAAGAGCAGAAATTAGGAATGACCGGAATTGTGGATGCAAAAACAGCTCCGAAAGTGGGGAAAATCGCAGGAGCAAAATACCTTTTAACGGGGAGTTATAAAGTGACGGACAATACGCTGAAAATATTTTCTCAGGTGATTGACAGCAGTAACGGCGCTTCATTGTTAAAAGTTACAGAGGAAGGGGATGTCAAAAACTCAAAAGAAGTCGTTGAAAAATTAGCGGGAAAAATTTCCTCAGGTCTTCTAAAAGAAAAGCAAAAAGAAAAAGATGAACAGGCGATACAAGAGGCAAGGAAAAGTTTGGCATCCGGCAAGCAGGAGAAAATTCAGCTGAATATCAGCGAATCGGTAATCAGTTTTGGACTCAATTCCGACGAAATTAGTGACAGCAGTTATGGTGGTTTTAACAAGATAGTGACTTTATTAAAGGAGTTTCCCGATTACAGGGTAGTAATTGCAGGACACACAGATAGTATCGGAGATGCGGAATATAATCAGAAACTTTCGGAGAAAAGGGCTGCCAGTGTAATGGAGTATTTGATTAAGCAGGGAATTCCCCGAAGAAGATTGAGCAGTTTGGGATATGGAGAAAGCAAACCGCTCGGAAACAATGACACAGAAGAAGCTCGCAGCAAGAACCGCAGGGTGGAATTTCTTTTATTGAGATAAAATTCGGGAGACAGACGACTGCGGCAATGAGTATTGTTTGATGCTATTTTATTATGATTTGTTTAACCCGCATTATGCAAGCTTCGTTTATAATTATTGAAACTTAGGCATTGTCTCATTACGAATAATTCAGATTGAAAAACTTCAATGATTACTCAAAGGTATTGACTGAAAACCGTAAAGAGAATAGAATTCAACGTACGAAACGGGGACTGTTCCGCCATCCGTCCGCCACGGCGGATTCCGCCACGGCGGATGTAGCATTTCAGCCCCATCTGCAATGGAGGATTGAATGAGCACATGGGAATTGCTGGAAAAAGTGAGAAAGGAAAAACCGCTGGTGCATCACATAACCAACTGGGTGACGATCTACGATTGCGCAAATATTGTCAAATCTTTCGGAGCGAGCCCCGTCATGGCCCATGCAAAAGAGGAAGCCGCGGACATGGCTTCTCTCGCTTCGGCGCTGGTGCTCAATATAGGAACGCTGACAAGCGAACTGATCGAATCCATGAAACTGGCCGCTGGCGCCGCCAACAAAAAGGGCATTCCCGTCGTGCTGGATGTCTGCGGGGCGGGAGCGACGCGTTTCAGGGACGAAAAGGTCTATGAGATCCTGGAAAGCGTTAAAGTGAATATCATTAAA
>JAHJQU010000188.1 GCA_018819005.1 Pseudomonadota bacterium
AAGCAGGTAAATATACCCTCAAAAACTTTTGTTCCCTTATTTTCAACCGTCACGCGGACTGAATGTTTCTTGCCTGTTGTATTTTCAACCTTTGCCTCGGCAAGGACTTTGTCGCCCTTTTTGAGAGGTTTTAAAAATTTTACATCGGCAGAACCAAGAACTACATTCGGATGGTTTACAGCAATCATGGCCGCATAATCGGCAAGACCGAAGATAAAGCCGCCGTGAATAAGGCCGGACTCATCAGCGGACATATTATCAGTTAAAAGAAGCTCAACGCGGCTGAAACCTTCATCGATTTCAATAGGTTTGCCGCACAGATTTCGGTCAATCTTTTTGTGAGTATTTATATCCATGCTATTCTCCGATAAGAGCTTAAGTTGACAGTTCATGGTTTCTGTTTTTTTTGAGTAGGTTATTTGCTTACTATCAAAACAGGGTTTTTATGGCAACATATATCAGCCTGATTTTAAAAAACAGATCCATTATGAAGTGAAGATTCATTCTTCGGATTCGAGTTGAAAACGGATCGGAATCTTTACAGGCATATCCACCATTTTGTCGCCTCTCTTTCCGGGTTCAAAGCGCCACTTTTTGACGGATAATACGGCGGCTTTATCCAAAAGAGAATAGCGGCTCGATTGAAAAACGCTTACTTTTCCGGCCCTGCCCTCTTTTGTGACCAGAACCTCAAGAATAACGATTCCTTCATAACCTCTCTTTTTCGCCTGCAGCGGATAGACCGGAGCAGGATTCTCTTTATAGAGCGGGACAGCCTCCTTTACAACATTAATAACTGGATGCATCTCCCCTGCAGCTCGATCGTAAGCCTGTTCAGGCACTTCCAACCTGTTTTTCGGATCTTTTTCCGTAGTTCCTTTACCGACCAGAGACGGTAAAAAATCTGTGACAGCATTTGCTTCCATTGAGTCGGATACGGAAGGAATATCAGTCTGAGTCGATGCGTCCATAAGGTCAGGCCTGCTGACCGGACGCTCAGGAAGTCTTTCTGTTTTGCCGGATTGATTCTCATGCTTATTGCCTGCTTTTTTATCATGTGTCTGGAGTGGTTGGGAAACCGTCGGAGTATTTGCCGGTGGAAGAGAAGTTAAAGATATTGTGACAAATGCGGGGCTGACCTGGTGATATGGCTTGTTTTTCAGCCATTCTCCATCGAAATAAAAGATCAGCCCGTGAACGGCCAATGCAAGGGCTATTGAAAAGATTAAGCGTTTCACCGTCTGATGCCGGCTTCTGCCTGGAGAGAAATACGGCTGATTCCAGCTTTTTTTATCTGGTCCAGAACATTAAAGAGTTTCTGATACGAAAGGCTGTTGTCGGCAAAAAGCATCACGCCTGTCTGCTTTTTGCTTCCTGCCTTATCTTTCAAGGCTGCCGCCAGTTCTCCTAAAGGGACCGGTTCCCTGTCGATATAAACAGTCCCGTCGGATTTTACGGTCACCGAGAGTATCAGATTCTTTTCAATGTCTGATGCCGAAGAAGAGGGAAGAAAAACAGGCAATCCCCGGTGAACGGACATTGAGAGCATGGCATATATGAAAAAAACCAGAATCAGAAAAACAGTATCTATGAGCGGCACCATCTCAATGCGGGCTTTACGGACTGTCGATATGTTCAGTTTCATTCCGCAGCCTCTTCATTGTTATCAGTATTCTGAACCAGCTTTTTATAGACAATTTCCAGACTGGTCGCATATTTTTCGATCGAGAGAGCGGCATCTTCGATTCTTGAGTTAAAATAATTATAGGGAAAAACCGTGAGAATGGCAATAATAAGCCCGGCGGCAGTCGTGATAAGCGCCTGGGCTATCCCCACAGCAACCATTTCAGGATGCTCGATCACATTTGTTCCCAGCGATTCAAAGGAGAGTATAATGCCGGTAACGGTGCCCAGGAATCCCATGAGAGGAGCAACGGTAATCATGGTGTCCAGAATACCCATATAACGTCGCATTTTCCTGATTTCATCGGACGCGGCAGACTCCATGGCTTTTGTCATGGAAAACTCCCTGTGCACTATTCCGCCGACAAGGATACGGATGAGGTAGTCCTTCGAACCGGCCACCTTAACACGCACCGTATCCCAGTTTCCGACACGGCAAAGTTCAAGAACCTCATCCACGAGCGCCTGATTCCGGAACCGGTCCGACTGAATCCAGAATATTGCCCGCTCAATGACAACGGTCATCGCTATGATTGAACAGGCCAGGAGCGGGTACATGACCGGCCCGCCTTTAAAAAAGATATCCAGCATAGTTTGTCGTTCTCCTTCAAAAATAGTTCAAATAATCATTTATTTTATTAAGAATTTATGTCTGGCTGCTGTTGACCACATAATTCATTCGTTTCAGGACGGGGACCTCGTCATAGAAGACACACACATTAAGAGCGCTGAAATCCTGTTCAATCCTGAATATATTCTGTAGAGGAATACCCATCAACTCGCATAGGATAATACGGTTGACACCGCCGTGGGCAACGATGGCAATCTTTTTTCCACTTTTCTTTGCAATGATATTATAGAAGACAGGCATGACTCGAGACCTTACATCCATTATGCTTTCACCACCAACCGGAAAAAATTTAAGAGGGTCCATTGACCAGGCGTCTAATTCTCCCGGATACGTTTGCATAATTTCATCAAAAGTCATGCCCTCCCAATGTCCAAAACTGCACTCTCTGAAATCGGGAACAATGACCGGCTTTAACCCAAAAGGCCGGCCAATAATTTCAGCACTCTTCGTGGCCCTTAGCAGGTCTGAACAATAAACGGAATCGAGTAAATTGTCTGCGCCCGTCAACAAGCAAATTTCATTTGTTTCATGAATAAGATGACTGGCCTGCCGTTCCATCTGTTTTTCACCTTCCAATGAAAGCGGTACATCCAGATGGCCTATGTATCTCTTTTGTTCAGCATTGATCGTCAAGCCATGACGAATGATATAAACAGTTGTGATCGCCATCATAATTTATTTTGGATAACACCCTAAAAACATTAATAGAAATATCACCTCACTCATTTCCGTAATTGCACCCAAATTGTCACCGGTGAGTCCGCCGAACTTTTTTGCAAAGAAGCGCGACATCGAAAAAGACAAGATATAAACCAATATGAAGATGACAATCATTTTCAAAAGCATTATCAATTGAGACATAACCAGAAAAATTGCGGTGGTTATGCCCAATATAAGACATGTCGCCATGAACAACTCCCGGGCGCCCGTCTGTTCGATGAAGATTTTTCCTAAACCATCACTCCGGGCGCTTTTGGCATGAAAGAGGGCTGGAACCATGCACCAGCGGGCGAGCGCCGGGGTTAAGACCAGCGCGACGTAAGCAGTTGAATCCGGCAGGGAAACAACATTCTTGAACAGAAGATATTTTAACAAAATGATTAAAACAATAGAAACAACTCCGATCGGACCGGTGGTACTATCCTTCATGATGGCTATCATTCTTTCTTTGCTTTTCCGTGATGCCAGAGCATCAACAGTATCGGAAAGTCCGTCGAGATGAAACCCGCCGTTACTTAAGACAAGAGCCGTAACCAGCAGTGCGGCAACGATATCATTCGGAAATATCAGCGTAAAGACCGCATATACCAGAGCAAGCAAAAATCCCTGTATTATACCTACCACCGGGAAATAGGCACTACTCTTACCGATATCGTCCGCGTTTGCATGAACAGACCCGGACGGCACCGGTAAAATCGTAAGGAATTGAACTGCGCCAAGTAGTTTCTTCAACATCCTTTAATCCTTGTTATGTATTCTGATCGGAAATTCCGGCATCACTGAAGGTCGCCATTTCCCGGTAAATCTTAAGACCTGCGTCGATAATGGTCATGGCAAGGGCGGCCCCGGTGCCTTCACCCAGGCGAAGATCGAGGTTCAGAATCGGTCGTAATTTCATATGGGCAAGCATGGCCTGATGACCTATCTCTACCGAAGTGTGGGCGGCAAACAAATAATCGGCAACATCCGGATTCAGGGTATACGCGATTAATGCGCCCGCTGTTGAAATGAACCCGTCGATAACCACCGGAATTCCTTTCTCGGCGGCGCCCAGACATAGACCGGCGATGCCGCCAATTTCAGCACCGCCGATCTTTGCCAGCACATCTAACCCGTCCAGGGGATCGGGGCGATTTACAGAAATTGCTTTGGTTATGATCCTGATTTTATTATTGAGAGCAATTTCGTCGATACCGGTCCCCTTGCCGGTAACATCCGATACAGATTTTCCGGTTATGACTGCGGCAATTGCCGATGAAGGGGTCGTATTGGCAATGCCCATTTCACCTGTTGCAAAGAGCCGGTAACCCCTGTCAGCATATTCCTGCGCCAGTACCCTGCCGACTTCAATACATTGGACGGCCTCGTCGTGCGTCATGGCCGGCCCCAAGGCAATATTCTTCGTCCCATAGACGACTTTCCTGTTAATGAGTCCCCTCAAATCATTAAAGTCAAACTTCACCCCAATATCGATGACAACCACATCCGCTCCGGCGTGCCGGGCGAGTACATTAATTCCTGCTCCACCTTTAATGAAATTTAAAACCATCTGGGCGGTCACAGCCTGAGGGAACGCGCTAACGCCTTCTTCGGCCACGCCGTGGTCGCCTGCAAATGTAAAGACAACCTTTTTAGGTATCTCGGGCATTTCAGTCTTGTAAATCGCAACCAGTCTGCGGGCAAACTCTTCCAGCAGACCGAGGCTGCCGGGCGGTTTCGTCAAGTTGTCAAGCCGTTGCTGTGCAATCTTATATAACTCGGTTCTTACGGGTCGAATATTTCCTATTAACGCCTTCATGTTCATGATCAGCTCCTTTCAAAACATAATTCTATTATTTCAACTTAAGCGGCAATCCACTGACTATAAGATAAACTTCATCAGCAATTTGAGCGACCTTTTGATTGAGTTGTCCTGCCATATCCCTGAAAATTCTCGCCAATCTGTTGCCCGGCACGATCCCCATACCGACCTCATTAGAAACCACTATTATCGTGCCCTTAAACTCAAGCATACACGAAAGGAAATCGTCTGTTACTTCCGTTATTTTCTCTTCATGATCCGGGTATTTGCCGAGGAGATTGGACATCCAGAGGGTCAGGCAATCAACAACGATCGTATTATACAAACCCAGTATCGGCCTCAGCGCCTTTCCGAGGTAGATCGGCTCTTCGATGGTATTCCACCGGTTGCCCCTCTGCTTCCGATGCCTCTGAATCCTCTGCTCCATTTCCTCGTCAAAGGCCTCGGCAGTGGCTAGAAACAGCATCTTCCCCTCTAATTTTTCCGCCAGTTTTAGGGCAAATTCGCTCTTACCGCTCCTGGCCCCGCCTGTCACCAAAACTATCATCCAATAATCCCTCTTAACTTTTTGATCAAGACGATATTCTCTTTGTGTTTCTTCACAGCTACCCGGAAGTAACGGGTTCCAAGGCCATGGAAAGTACCGCAATCCCTTATCAGTATGCCTTCTTGAACCAGTCGGTCTCTGAGCTCCGTTGAGTTTAAGCAGATCCGGTCGGCCATGTGGACGAGGATAAAGTTGGCTGCACTCTCATAGGTCTTCAAGTCGGGGATTTCATCCAATGCATTTCTCAAAAACTCCCTTTCAGTTGTTACATATTTTATTGTATCCTTTATGTAATCCCCATCGAGAAGAGCCTTTGCCGCTGCCCTCTGTCCCAGGGAGCTGACCGTCCATGGTGGTTTATTCTCCTTGATCTTTGCGATACAGGACGTTCCGGCTATCATATAACCGATCCGAAGCCCCGGAATGCCAAAAAACTTGGTCATTGACCTCATGACCATCAGGTTGGGAAACCTAAAGACCTCTTTCTTGACAGATTCCCCCTCTACAAAATCTATGAAGGCCTCATCAACTAAAAGCAACGTCCCAACATCGCTCACTCTTGCTAAAATACGACAGAGTTCATCCTTAGAGGTAAGGAGGCCGGAGGGGTTTGCCGGATTGCAGAAATAGGCTATATCAAAACCATCTCTCAGCCGGGAACAAAGGTCGGCAATCGCCAAGGAAAAACCCTTCCTCGCCTCTGTTGGGAAATACGACACCTCCGTACCGACCATCTTGAGGGCCTTTTCATATTCGCTGAAGGCAGGAGTAATGATTAACGCTTTTCTTGGTTTGAATACCATGGGTATCCAGTAGATAAACTCCGTCGAACCGTTCCCCACGAGGATGTTGTCACGATCGATACCGTGGTATTCCGACAACCCTGAGATGAGATCAAAGGAATCAATATCAGGATAGTTCAAGACGGAATCTGCTTCCTTTACTATTGTTTCCTGCACTGCGGGCGGATAGCCCAGTGGATTTATGTTGGCGCTGAAATCAATAATCCTGTCCTCATCGATCCCGCATCTTCTAGAAATCTCACTGACATTGCCGCCATGTTCGTTCTTCATTGTTTTATTATCCATAAGGTAATTATACAAATAATGGCCATCAAGAGGGACGATGTAAACATGATGGTCCATGCATTCTTTACATCTTTTTTATCCGTTTCCTTCAGTCTGTCACCAATAG
>JAHJQU010000189.1 GCA_018819005.1 Pseudomonadota bacterium
TTATCTCGGGCTGTTTATTGTTACCTCATTTGTGCTGACAGCTCTGGGAATCGACCTGATCACCTCTTTTTCAGCCGTCGCTGCCTGTATCGGGAACATCGGCCCGGGCCTGGGATCTGTCGGTCCGACAAACAATTATGCGCATCTTCCCCTTGTGGCCAAATGGGTGTTAAGCTTCTGCATGCTTCTGGGCAGACTGGAAATCTATACGGTTATTATCCTGTTCGTTCCGGAATTCTGGCGGAAATAATGATTTAACGTAATACATTGATTAAGGAAGTACAGACAAACGGAATGATGACAATGATGAATATACCATCAGTTTTGAAGATGATCGTCGCTCTGTTCTTTCTCGCAACCATACCGGCACAGGTTCATGCCCTCACACCAGTCCAGGTTTTTGATAAAGTAAAGGATGCCGTTGTTGTTGTGAAGACCTTTGACAGTAAGGGCATGCTGAAAATCCAGGGGAGCGGAGTGATTATTTCCCCCGGCAGGATCGCCACCAACTGCCAAGTTGTGAAAGGGGGCGCTTCCTACAAGGTGTGCAGGGGAAAACAGATTGTTGCCGCTGCCATGTACGCGGAATCAGGACAAAGATATCTGCATCCTCAATGTCAAGGGTATTAAAGGAAAACCGGCACAGTTCGGCAAGGCTGCGGAACTCAAGGCTGGAATCCCTGTTTATGCCGTGGGTGCGCCGGAAGGTCTGGAACTTTCCCTTTCCGACGGCATTGTCGCGCTGCTACGGGGTGGACCGCCACCCATAATTCAGACCACGGCGGCCCTCTCTCCCGGTTCGAGCGGAGGCGGGCTGTTCGATGTGGAAGGCCGCCTGGTAGGCCTGACCACTCTTTACGCGGAAGGCGGGCGGAATCTTGGCTTCGCAATGCCGGTGGAATGGATTGGTCAGATCCGGCCGGGCCGAAAAACGGTTGCCGGCTCCCGGAGCAGGATCGAATGGTTGAAACGTGCTATCGTTCTTGAAAAGTTTAAAGACTGGGAGGATTTACTTGATTGGTGTCTTAAGTGGACAAAAAGCGAACCGTTAAATGCTGAAGCCCGGTACTACCTCGGAATCGCTGACGGCAACCTCAAACGCTGCAACGATGCCATTGAGGCCTTTCGTCAGGCTTTACATATCAATCCGAAGTACGCCGAAGCCTGGAACAGCCTTGGAGACACTTATCTCAAACTCAACCGCTACTACGATGCCATCGAGTCTTTTCGTAGGGCTCTTCGTATCGATCCGAAGTATGCCGATCCCTGGAACAACCTCGGGGTAGCTTACGGCGAACTAAAGCGCCACGACGACGCCATCGAGGTCTTTCGTCAGGCTCTGCGCATCAATCCGGAGTATGCCGATGCCTGGTACAATCTCGGGATCTCTTATGGCGAACTCAAACGATACAACGACGCAATCGAAGCCTTTAACCGTACTCTGCGCATCAACCCGGAGGATGCCGAAGCCTGGTACAACCTCGGGGTCGCTTACAGCGAACTTCTGCTCCACGACGATGCTATCGAGGCCTTTCGTAAGGCGCTGCGCATCAATCCGAAATATGCCAAAGCCTGGTACAACATAGGAAGCGCTTATGCCCTTTCCGGAAACCGGGCAGCCGCTCTGAATGCCGTCCGGGAACTGCGACGCCTCTATCCGGAACGGGCTGACAGGCTGTTCAATCTGATCGAGCCACCTGACACAGCCGAAATGACAAAGGAAGAATAACTTTAAAGTCCTTATTTTAAACAGAAATAAAAATGTTGTCATTTTCTAAATGAGTATGATATAGAAAAATTATTTTATCAGGTACCGGGGCCAACGGATACAATATTAAAAACTTTGTGGCGGTGGCAGGAAGTCAGGTGGTTAACGGAGAAGACAAGCCCATAATATTATATCATCGGGAAAAACCGTTCAACTCTACTCGAAAGGTATAGAGGTATGATTCTTAAAAAAAAGTTGGGAGAGATACTTTTAGAAAGCAAACTTATCACGGAAGAACAGCTCGAAGAGCTTCTTGCGGAAGCCAAGAAATTTGGACTCAAGCTGGGGCGCTATATCATCCGTCGGGGCATGCTGAATGAAAACCAGATTATTGATGCGCTGAGCCGGCAGCTCAAGATTAATAAATACCATCCCGATAATTATCCCGTCGATAGGAATCTTTCAAGCCTGCTTCCCCTCGAAATGGCCAAAAAGCTTCAGGTCGCGCCGCTCCGACAGAATGGTCGGTTGCTGACGATTGCCATGACAGACCCTCAGGACATAAATATTCTGGACACCATCGAAGCCAAGACAAATTTCGAAGTGGATCCGATTATCTGCACTGAACAGGAAATTTTCCAACTGATTAATGATCTTTATCAAGCATCGGGAATGGAACTTGCCGCTGAAAAGAAGACACCTTCTTCGGGAATGGAACTTGCCGCTGAAAATAAGACACCTCCGGCAAAAATTTAGTGTAATATCGCTTTGTTGTTCGGCATTTTCCCCTTGAACTGTTCAGGATGTTTTCCATAGGCAGCATTCTGAACCGGATGATGTTATTTGATAATTTTTTTGAGCCTATCTTTAATTGACATTCTTCATATAGTAACCTACCCGACGAAAATAATTCTGAACAATACGAAAGGACGGAACAAAATGAAAAAACTGATAATTCTTGTTTTGGCAATGGCATTGGTTATTGGAATTTGCAGTAGCGATTCTCTGGCAAAAACTACCTGGAATGCCAACTCGGTCTGGCCCCCAAACAATCATCAGACTATTGGGCTTGAAGAGTTTGTCGCAAAAGTGAAAACCGCGACAGGCGGCGAACTGGAAATCATTGTAAGCAGCGGTGGCGCGTTGGGTTACAAAGGGCCCGAATTGTTGAAAGTGGTTCGTGACGGACTGGTTCCGCTGTCCGACATGCTGATCAGTGGCGTGGCCGGTGAGGAAAAAATCTTTCAGATTGTGACCCTGCCGTTTCTCGCGCTGAACTTTGAAGAAGCCCGCGTGCTTAATGATACGGCGCGCCCCTATTTTGACAAAATGGCCGAGAAATGGGGACAGAAAATTCTGTTTATTTCTCCATGGCCCGGTGCCGGCCTCTGGACCAAAAAAAAGGTGGCCTCGACAGCAGACATGAAAGGACTGAAGACCCGAACCTATGACAAAAACGGCGCTTTGGTGGTCGAAGCCGCCGGCGGAACGCCCTATGCTCTGCCCTTCAGTGAAGTCTATTCATCTCTGGCAACCGGCGTGATCGACTCGGTGATTACTTCCACCCCCACTGCGGTTGATGCCAAATTCTGGGAAGTTCTCAAGTATTATCAGCCTCTCAATATCACCATCGCCACAAACATGATCAACGTCAACTTGAAAGCCTTCAACAAGCTTGATAAAAAAACTCAGGATGCTCTTGTCAAGGCCGGCAAAGAAATGGAAGAGATCATGTGGAAAAAAGTGGCGGCTTTGGATAAGGAGAAAGAAGCTCTGTGTATAAAAAATGGAATGGAGACTGTTTCCCCATCCGGAGAGTTCATGAAGGAACTCAATGCCATTACCGAAAAAATTCGTGCGGACTGGCTGAAGGATGCCTCCCCCGATGCGAAGGCCATGTACGACGAGTTCTTGAAAAAAGTGAAACGATAACCGACCGGAGAACGGCATGAAGCGGCTTGTTCGAACCATTGACGGAATTTCTGCGTTCAGCGGCGGATTATCCGGTGTAATTCTCTGTATAGGGCTGATACTGGCCTTTATCGAGATCATTCTGCGAACCGCGTTCAGCAGCACTCTGTTCATTACAGAGGAATATTCCGGATATCTGATGTGCGGACTCACCTTCTGCGCGCTGGGATATACGCTGCGTGAAAAAGGACACATTCGAATGATCTTTCTGCATCGAATTGTCACGGGAAGGTATCGCGGATATCTGGACCTGGTCTGTTATGCTGTCGGATGCCTTTTCTGCGGGGCCATCACCGTTTTTTCCGGAGAATTTTTCTGGGATTCAGTGGTAACCCGGTCCCAATCAATGCAGATATCGGAAACCTATCTGGCCATTCCCCAGTTTTTCATGCCGTTTGGGGCATCCATCATGACCCTGCAGTTTCTGGGAGAACTCCTGAAAACCATCCTCGTATTAAAGGGAGATGCCGGAGGACTTGCCATTCGTGAAGAGGCGAAAGACCTGGGAAGATAAGATTGAAGGAGTTATATTGTGGAGCTTGCGAGTGTTTCGCTGACCCTGTGCGCGCTATTGATTATTTTTATGGGGGGAACCCTCTGGATTGGATTCTCTCTTTTCCTGGTGGGGCTTGGCGGATTTCTTTTTTTCACGGATTTGCCGTTCGGCTCAATATTAGCCACGACGGCCTGGAACAACACCAGCGGCTCCGCCATGATGGCATTACCCATGTTCGTGTGGATGGGCGAAATTCTGTTCAGGAGCCGCATTTCCCAGAACCTGTTTAAAGGATTGACTCCCTGGATGGATCGAATTCCCGGGAGACTGCTGCATGTCAACATTCTGGCCTGCACTTTTTTTGCGGCAGTAAGCGGATCATCGGCTGCCACAACCGCCACCGTGGGTAAAATTACCGTTCCCGAACTTCAAAGCCGCGGTTATGATAAGGGCCTTTCAGTAGGATCCCTGGCAGGTGCCGGGACCCTGGGATTTATGATACCTCCCAGTATGATGATGCTGGTATATGGCATTATCGGGGAAGTCAGCATAGGGAAACTGTTCATTGCCGGTATCATTCCCGGACTGATGCTGGCCTCTGTTTTCAGCCTGTATATCATGGGACGCTGTCTGATCAATCCAGGTCTGGCGCCGGCGGGCGCCGACCGGCATTCCTGGAGTCAGAGGATTAAGGCTATTCCGGAAATTTTACCTGTCCTGCTTCTGATCCTGGCGGTTTTGGGCAGCCTGTACGCGGGATGGGCCACCCCGACCGAGGCCGGCGCCGTAGGCGTTATCGGATCCATGGTCTTTGCCTTCATGACCCGCAGCATGAGCTGGGAGGTCTTCCGATCCAGCCTGATGGGCGCTGTCAAAACCACCAGCATGATCATGCTGATCGTCATGGGCGCTTCCTTTCTTTCTATTGTGGTAGGATATCTGGGCATTACACGGAAATTGACCCTTTTTGTAACCGAAATGGGACTGTCGCCATTAATGCTCATTTTAATATTGAGTGTGCTGTATCTTATTCTGGGGTGTCTTGTTGACGGTTTTTCCATGATCGTCATGACCACGCCCATCGTGCTGCCCATGGTTACCGCATCCGGATTCGATACGGTATGGTTCGGCATTTATCTGGTTCTGATGATCGAAATATCTCAGATCACACCGCCCGTCGGATTCAACCTGTTCGTGATCAGCTCCCTTAACAACGATGATATATTCGTGATTGCCAAATACGCGTTTCCATTTTTTGTCCTTATGGCGCTTGTGACTGTCCTGATAACGGTATTTCCCCAGATTATTCTGTATTTGCCCAATCTGATGAAGTGATAAGCAGGCGGAAGGTTCAATGTAAAGGAATATGTGACAGATGAAAATCGATCTGAACTGCGACATGGGGGAAAGCTTCGGCGCCTATACCCTGGGAATGGATGCCGAAATCATATCATCCATCTCTTCGGCCAATATTGCCTGCGGGTTTCATGCAGGAGATCCCTCAGTTATGAACCGCACCGTCAAACTGGCTGCGGATCACGGGGTTGGGATAGGCGCGCATCCCGGATTTCCGGACCTGATGGGTTTTGGACGGCGGAACATGGACTGCAGCACGGATGAAATTAGGGATTATCTGATCTATCAAATCGGCGCGCTTCAGGCATTCTGTACTGCTCATGGCGTTCGATTGCGCCATGTAAAACCCCATGGAGCGCTGTACAACATGGCAGTAGTAAATGAATCCCTCGTCCGGGCCATTGCTCAGGCCATTTCACGAATTGATAAGAATCTCTTCATGGTCGCACTGGCCGGCAAACATGCCGGACGTATGGCCTCAATCGCTCAAGAGGAAGGGATTAGAATGATTTTTGAGGCATTTCCGGACCGTGCCTATACCCCTGAAGGAACCCTTGTATCCCGGCGGCAGCCCGGCGCGGTCATTCATGATCCCGATGAGGCTGCTGAAAGGGCGCTGCGCATGGCCACTGAAGGCGTGGTGATCGCCATTGACGGAACACGGGTCCCGATGTCGGTCGATACCCTGTGTGTTCATGGAGACAACCCAAGCGCCGTGGCGCTGGCCGGAACCATTCGCAATCGTCTTGACGCATCCGGTGTCGTTATCGCTCCGATGTCGGCACACGAATAACGCGAATCACCCCGGAGCATTTTGGAACCGGGGCCGGAAAGCCGGGAGCATTTCTGATAATGACCACAAACCTGTACGAGCGGGCACTATTTCGAATAAGCGGAGATCGCTCCCTTCTGGCTGTGTACGGAACCGGTGTCGATCAGGCGGTGAACGACAAGGTCAGGCGGATGGCAACCCTCATCACGAATCAGAAACTACCCGGCATCGACGCCGCGGTGCCTTCCTATTGCACACTTTCCGTTCACTACAATCCCTTGAAGATTGGCTTTTCAGAGTTGAGGGATATTTTGTGGACGTTAGAAAAAAAGTTGAACCAGGCCGATATTCCCGAACCCCTTACAATTGACATCCCGGTCTGCTATGGGGAAGAGTTTGGGCCGGATATCGATTTTGTGGCGCAGCACAATGGCATCAGCGTGAATGAGGTGATTCAGATTCATACCTGCTCAGCCTATCACATCTTTGCCATTGGTTTCGCGCCCGGATTCTGCTATCTCGGCGGACTGGATCCCAGGCTGCATGCCCCAAGACTGGAAACTCCGCGTGTTCGGGTGGCCGCCGGTTCCGTAGGTATTGCCGGGGCCCAGACCGGCGTCTATCCGCTGGCCAGTCCGGGGGGGTGGCGCCTGATCGGCCGTACCCCGCTTCGACTTTTTGCGCCTGAACGTCCGCATCCGATCCTGTATCAGGCCGGCGACAAGATCCGATTCCGATCTGTGTCGTCCGATGAATTTCATCACATAAGCCGGATTGAAATCCCATGACAGATGCCCTTCATATCATTTCACCCGGATCATACACAACTGTCCAGGACATGGGAAGATTCCACGCTTATCACATGGGTGTTCCGGTCTCGGGTTCACTGGATGACTTTGCCCATCAAATCGCCAACTGGCTGGTGGGAAATTCACAGGATTCAGCGGTTCTTGAAATGTCCATGATCGGCGCGAAATTCGATGTTATCTGTGAAACCGACATGGCCGTTACCGGCGCCCGCATGAACCTTCGGGTAAACGGAAGCCCCTGCCCTGGATGGACATCCATTAGGGTGCAGCCGGGTGATATGGTTGAACTGGGCACAGTGGAAAATGGATGCCGGGCATACCTTGCCGTCACCGGCGGGATAGACGTGCCGTTCGTTATGGGAAGCCGCTCCACCTATGTGGGAGGGCAGTTGGGCGGGCTGAAGGGGCGGCTTCTTTTATCCGAAGACATTCTGCCGCGCGGTGAAGGCCGGCTGCTGAACAAACCGCGTACTCTGCCATGGGTTCCTCTCTATCCTGAAAAAATATTCATTAGGGCCATACCCGGACCGCATGACGACTTTTTCAGGAATAACCTGGATCGGTTTTTTGAATCGACCTTTACCGTAACCGCACAGAGCAACCGGATGGGATGCCGGCTTGCAGGGCCGGAAATTCTTCGGGACACGGACGCTCCTCAAAGTATTATTTCCGAGCCCATCATGCCGGGTAACGTCCAGGTTCCGGCCGATGGTCAACCCATCGTTCTTTTGAAAGAACAGACGATCGGTGGATACACGAATATCGCCACCGTGATTTCACCGGATATTTTTCGAATGGCTCAAGCCGGACCCGGCGATACGGTTCAATTCATACATGTCACTCTGGATGAGGCACATCGGATTTATCGGGACTGGATACGTTTCCTGAATGAGATAGAAGCGCTTCTTACCGACGACCAACAGCTTTGATTTAATCTCCCCGTAAAATTCTTTTCAGAATCTTTCCCGTCGGACTCTTTGGCAGTTCTTTCACAAACTCCACTTTTTTGGGAATCCGGTAAACTGCAACATAAAAGAGTTTGTACCAATCATGCAGGAGTCTTTGATAAGAATCGGCAGTAAGTCTAATTAAACGCCTAATCTTGTTCCAGGCGGGTGACTGCGCATTCCGGGAAGCCTGCCGCCTGTTCCGGAACTGTTCGACAAATTATCCTGTTAATCCTGTAAATCCTGTCTAATAAGTTTTTATTGGGATTTTCGCCTTGACGCGGTGCGTCATAAGTGTTACACTTATTTAAAAAGTAGAAAGAACCATGCCCACCAAAAATCCGAGAGTAAACATTGTTGTTGAGCCGCCGCTGTATAGTGTTATGCATGACATTGCAACCAGTGAGGGCGTTTCCATGTCCACCATTGCCCGTGACCTTATCCGGGAGGCAATTGACTTGCGGGAAGATGTAGCCCTTGCAGCTTTTGCCGATAAACGATTGAAAACATTCGACAGAAACGTTGCGCTTTCGCATGAAGATGTGTGGGAATAATCCATGCCTTTTTCGTTGCACTATCATCCCGCTGCTCGCATTAATGATTTGCCCCTTATAGATCAAGCAACAAAAGAGAGGATCCGTAAGGCCATAGAAGAACGGTTGCAGACCGCACCTCATGACTATGGGAAGCCTTTGCGAAAGTCACTGAAAGGCTACTGGAAGCTCCGCGTAGGTGATTACCGGGTTGTGTTCAAAGTGATCGGGCCTGAGGTATGGATTCTTGGCATCAGGCATCGGAAATCGGTATATATGGATATTGGTGTGAGGATGTAAAGGCTTTAGTCGTTTCCCAATATTCGATGTACGATATTCGATATTGCTTCTTACGTCTTCCGCCTCTCGACTGAGAAGGATATTGAAAAAATATTCATGATTCCTTTATGATGTTTTCAATTGGAGAAATGCTTCCCAGGCACATCTGCAATATTTTTCAATTTTCCTTCTTCAGGATATCATGCGTTCCGATCCGGCGAAAGAGGACCTTTCCCGCCTCAAATTGAAAAGTAAAGCGGTAGTTCATGGTCACCGAACCTTCCCAGCGATCGATTGTCCCGGTGATCCTTTTGACCCGAAGCGATGGGTGATGAAAATTATCGAGAAAAAGAGAAAGTTTTTTCTCGAAGGTTTCCTGTATCTCCTTGGACAGGGCTTTGTATTCCTTTTGGAACCGACTGCTGAAGGCATAGACGGTTATTCTTTCAGCCATTTGATCCCTTCTTCGGCCGTCTGGAAAGTCGGGGATACGTCGCCTTTTTCAATCTGCCCGTCTACATTTTTCTCCACTTGCTGCCATTCCTTCGTCCAGTACCACCCCTGGGAAGGATCGATCAACTTTCGCGGTTTCAAGGCGATATGGTCATCTTCCACTAGCGCCTCAACGTAGTCGCCATTTTCAAGCCCAAGCATTTCCATGCATTTCCTCGGAATGCGTATTTGCCCCTGAGGGCTGATCTTCATAATGGTTGACATGATGCCTCCATGACATAAACAATTAAACTTTGTAACATAGTTTATGATAAGCATGCACCTGTGTCAAGAAAATATTGCGTGTTTCGGACCGCTCTTCCGGAGCGGCCTGATAAATCATCCTGTTAATCCTGTAAATCCTGTCAAAAAACCCTCTCACCTTACTCGAACTTCGAACATCGGACATCGAATTTTTTTCTCACACTGAGTCACAAAGACACAGAGATTTTATTGATCAACCTTTATGCCTTCGCACCCTTGATCCCCACCTTCCGCCTTTCGCAGTCCGAATTTCGATATTCGACTTTCAATTTCCGATATTCGCCTTCCGCCTCTCGCCTCATTTTTCTTGACAAACCTTTGTCATGCATATAAACTAAGTCCACTGAACTAAACTCATTAAACTGCATTCTATGAGGTGTGCCATGCAGACCATCAATATTCACGAAGCGAAGACGCACCTTTCACGCCTGGTTGAAGAGGCCGCAAAAGGAAACGTTTTTATCATTGCCAAGGCAGGAAAGCCTATGGTCAAGGTTTCGCCGTTGTCCGAAGATGAACTGATCGAGGCTGGAAGATTAGGTTTCATGTCAGGTGATATTTCCGTGCCGGACGACTTTGATTGCCTTGGGGCAGAGGAGATAACGCGGCTTTTTGAAGGGAAGTCCTCATGAAGCTGCTGCTGGATACGTGCATCGTCCTGTGGGCAGCCGGGCAGAATGAAAAGCTTTCAGAATCAGCCCGCAACCTTTTAATGGCGCCCGAGAATCTTCTGTTTTTCAGCGCGGCCAGCATCTGGGAAATTGTAATCAAAAAGGGGCTGGGACGGGATGATTTCCGGGTTGATCCACACCGATTGAGGAAGATGCTCATCGTGCATGGATACACGGAATTGCCGGTAACCGCAGAACATGCCCTGGCAGTCGAAAAGTTGCCATTGCTCCATAAAGACCCTTTTGACCGCCTGTTGATTGCTCAGGCCATTACAGAAGGGATGAGACTGGTCACGGCTGATTATAATGTTTCCCAATATAAACAGCCGGTTTTGGCGGTTTAAACTTTCCACTCTCACGCCTCACCCGAACTTCGAACTCTTTTCTCACACAGAGCCACAAAGACACCGAGATTCAAGCATCCTTCTCGCCTTTTTTTGATCCCTGGTTTTCGATGTACGATCTTCGATGTTCGATCTTCGGCTTTTAAAATTTTTGTGACTTTTTCGCTCCCGGGATTGTATATTTACTAAAGAAGGTTTTTAGACAGGATCAACAGGATGGACAGGATTGACGAAAACTAAACCTTTGCGGTTCAAATTGTTTCAAATTATCCTGTTAATCCTGTAAATCCTGTCAAATGAGTTTTTATTATGGTGATTGATTACATCGAAAGATGAGGAGGTTTTGCCTTGAAACAAAATATCACAATCAGTCTTGATAAGGACCTGATCCAGATAGGCAAGGTGATTGCTGCGCAAAAAGGGACGTCATTGAATAAGATGCTGCGCCTGGAGCTGGAAAAAATCATCTTGAATATACGGCAATACGACATGGCAAAACAGAAGGCCATCGCCGCGATGAAAGCGGGCTTTCATTCCGGCATGGATCGCTACCCTTCCGGAGATGAGCTTCATGAGCGATAGAATATTTGTGGATACCATTCACAATTGATGGACTCGTAAAAAGTATAATTTTATAACATACTGAAATAATTTAAATAATATAAATATTTCTCTTGACTTTCCATAATTTGGTTGATATTAATAGTCAACAGAATCAAAAGGTTAAGAGGAAAATCATGATAAA
>JAHJQU010000190.1 GCA_018819005.1 Pseudomonadota bacterium
CAAAATCGCTTGCACATTAGAGAGTTGATCAAATCCGTAATTTTCAGGCTGAATTAGCACTCATCGAAAAAGAAAAAGTTTTGTCCCTGGATGAGCAGCAGCGTTTGGCAATGACCCGGTTACCATGTAGTCAATTCCTTCATACTCAAGTACCCGGATTACTTTTTCTAGTAGTTCCTGTTGTAACATTTGGCTAACCGTTTCAGCAATAATTGCCGGAATTCCGGCTCAGGCATATCAGGGAATCTGCGGCGCAGGCCATGTATGAAGAGTTGTTTCGAGAACTCAGACATTTCAAATGCTTTCGTTAAGCGTTGTTCAGGGGTCATTTTTCTCAAAGTTTGAATGTATATTTTATGATTAGGGCGCGGTTTAATATCTTTCACAGGGTGGTTTGCCTCAATAATGTATGGATTATAATTATACTAAACCGGCTGAAATTATAATGATATTTACAATTAAATACTGTTCTTATTTAATCCATTTTAATATAGTTGTCAATCAGTACAATCCCGATTGATGTCCATCCGGAAACCAGTTTCCGGCAAAAACGGCTTTTCTTGCTTTCATGTTATTCTCCCTTTGCCCCCGATTTACATTATGATTGATATTCATTTCAGAATCTTATATATGATGGTCTCTCGATATTTCAGAGTCTGCCGCAGTGTCTGGCAAACTGTTCAGGCAGACATAATAAGAAGTGCTATGATTTTTCGCGATTTCTGAACTTGTAATCTTTCTGCATATCATTCAATTTGTTCTGATATACAGATCTGTAGAATAACTTGTTAAGTTTCACAAGGACAAAAAATGGAACAATTAATTGGATACATTGCTACAGGAATTGTGAGCTCATAGTCGGGTTGTTGCTTCAGAGATTCCAGTCAAAACCAAAATTACTTTACTGGGTTCCTGGTTCTTTTCTATTTGAGCTAAAAGAACCGAAGGTTACTCTTCGCACTGATTCTCTCACCATTCAAAATGCTGGTCGGAAACCAGCAACAAATGTGGAAATAGTGCATAAATATAAACCTGATCATTTCTACGGCAATATCATTTACTGAAGAAACCAATCCTAATGGTGAGCATATTATTAAAATCCCAAGTCTCGGCGCAAAAGAATTTGTAAACATTCAACTTCTAAGCCATGTGCAGCAAGCAATTCTTTTAAACGTTCGCTCTGCTGATGGACCCGCACAACTAATCCAAGTTCATTTGCAACGCATGTTACCAAAATGGTTTAATGGTTTAATAGGAGGCCTTTTGTTGCTTGGTTTCGGGTTCGCACTCTATTGGATAATTCGTTCAGTTATTTTTCTTTCCTCATCAATAGGTATTTTTTAGAGAATGAGAATAACAATTAAAAACTTAACATTTCAGTTCAGCAGACAGGCTAAAAAGCGCATCTGCTGCTGACTTCTGCGTTCGCTTACTAATGATAAGCTTAATAAAAGACACACTTCCAAATTTCCCAGATGAAGTTATAAGAGATTGGCTATTACAATATGCTAAGGCATATGGATGGCCACCTGAGCTTGATGTTGATGGTGTCCCGTCGAATGGCTGGAAACTCTTACTCGATTCGAGGCCATTAAGCTTTTTTCAAATGTTGGATTGGAAGAAAGAATGTAAACATATCCCAATAAATGAAATAGCAATAAAGTCACAAGAAGCTTTATGCATGATCTTTGACTCCGTTATATCAAAGCGTCAGAATATTTTGAACTCAAAGCGACGTTTTGAAAATATAGTAAGCAATATAAAATCCAATGGGTTAATTCCAAAAGTACCTGCATTGTTATTTGATAATAATAAATATTTTATTTTGGATGGCAATCATAGACTTGCTGCATATTACTATTGTTATGGCTATTTTCAAGTTGAATTAGACTCCGACTTGATGTTAATGACAAAAGAAAAACAACATTACTGGATAGCATATACTGAAAAGCGAACATGTTGCTCCACTTGACAGCAGAAGCATCGGCATTTAGACCTGCCGAGTCTTTAACAAATTTATAATTATTCATACTATTTCGTGGAAGCTTCTGCTGCTAAGTGAGCCGTGCGTTAGCAGCCCCAAGCAGATCGAACCGTTTACAATCACACAGTCTTGATTTGGCCAAAGAAATGAGGTAGTAATGAGTTCAGCAGTCAAGCAGGAGTTCTTTCGTTGGATTGGCGGTCTTGGTTCTGCAAAGCTCACAGATACTGAACGCAAACTGCTCAATCTGATGGTTACCCATTTTGACACACTGGCACCGCTCACGACTGTAAAAGGAAGTAACCCGCCGGTATTGCCGATCTTTTGTTGTGCCACAACGATCTGAAAGACCGTCAACACATTTTGACTTGTCATGGCGAGACGTTCATCAATAAACTTGAACACAAACTTGGCACATCACTGGCTGAAAAACATGTTAAGAGTTACCGGTTTATTCCTGCAGACATTGTAACAACACGCGGTGTTCAAGTTTCAATCGGTGACTCAAAGCACTATTTACTCAAGGCGAAAGAATCTCTGGATAAGAATAATTTGAAGGACTCTGCCGCGGATTGCCGCAGAGCGGTTGAGAGTATTTCTTACCAACTTTGGAAAAAACTCGACAAGCGACTGAAAATAAATTTGAAAGTTACCATGAGGGCACCGGGCGTGCCTCCTGACTTATCTACCGTTGTGGATAGCTTGATAAAAGAACTGGAAAAAATAATAGGGTTTAAAGAACTCCATGGAAACCTTTCAGAGTTAAAAGCAAGATATCATTGGAGTCTGCTAATCAAAGGGGTTCATGAAGATGGCAACGATAGCCAACCAGAATTTGAGCGAGAAGACATTTCGGAACTTATCACGCTTATTCAAAGCATCGAAGAGAATGTTTCTTCTTTCAAATTGTCAATGGCAAGAGCAGAGGAAATTTTAAAGTGATAATCAATTAGCGGCGGAAGCAGATGCTAACATGGCAATTCAGCCGACGCGTTACATTTGCAGCTGATTTTTATGTTAGAGTCGCTTTAGTACAGTAAAGGATCATCCTTTGCACTTCTCGAAGATCATGCTTTACACATTTTAAGCCACAATAACCATAGAGGCATATGGATATGAAATCACGGAAAGCAATCGATGGGATTCTACTCAGTTTTTCATTTGTATTATTAATATTGATCGGATGCGGCGGCATGGCTGTCGGACAGTCACCGGCGGATGATCTGGCCATAAAGGGGTACGATACCGTAGCATATTTCAATGTTGGCAAAGCACTAAAAGGCATCGAGTCATTTGCCTTCAAGTGGCATGACATGACTTGGTATTTCTTAACCAAAGAAAACAGGGATCTGTTTGCGGCCAGTCCGGAGAAATATGCTCCGCAATATGACGGATATTGTGCCTGGGCCATGACTGAGGCACGTAAAGCCCTAACTGATCCTGAAGAATGGAAGATCGTTGACGGGAAGCTTTACCTGAATTGCAGCAGAGCAGCGTATGAAAAATGGAGCAGGGAGGGATATTCCCGGTAACATCAAAAAAGCCGATACGAACTGGTTAAAGTTTTCCGGTAAAAATTGATCGCGTGGCTTCCATTTAATTTATCATAGGGGGCGCATAGGATGTCCACTTAATGCCCTCAATCAGGAGGTGACTGTGAGAATAACCACCTTGATCGAGAACAGGCCGGGCAAGGCCGATTCAAGCCTCGTGGCCGAATGGGGCTTGTCTCTCCATATCGCGTTCAACGGTCATGAGATTCTCTTTGACACGGGCGCTTCGGGGGCATTCGCGAAGAACGCCGGGCATCTTTCCGTCAATGTGGCTTCCATTGGCACCGCGGTCTTGTCTCACTATCATTATGATCACGGAGGTGGTCTCAGGCGGTTCCTTGAGTTAAACTCCGGCGCGAAGGTGCATCTTGGGGAATCGCCAAACGGAGATTGTTTCGCCAAAGTATTCGGGTTTCTGAAAAAGTATATCGGGCTGGACAAGGCGCTATTGACGGACTACTCAAACAGGTTTGAGACTGTCCGTGAACCTGCCGAGATATTGCCTGACGTTTTTGTTCTCCCCCGCATCCTTTGCAGCCATCCCAAACCCGCCGGAAATAAACATCTCTTTTTGAAAAGAGAGGATGCCCTGGTACCTGATGATTTCGCTCACGAAATCGTTATGGCGATCAAGGAAGACGGTAAGCTCGTAGTTTTCACAGGCTGTTCCCACAACGGCATTCTCAATATGGTGGATACAGTGGCCACAGCGTTCAAAGGAGTCCCCATCAAGGCAGTGATCGGCGGGTTCCATTTAGTGGCGATACCGCCATTCAACTTTATGGCTGGAAGCAAACGCGAAGTTCAGGACCTTGCGAAGGCAATACTGGATTATCCAGTAGAAATGACCTATACCGGACACTGCACGGGCGCCAATGCGTTTGGGGTTCTCAAGTCAGTGATGGGGGATCGTATCATAGACATACAGACAGGAAGTTGCTTTGAGGTGTAGAGCAATATCGCCCGGCAACTTACTGCGGCCGAATCGTTACAATATCGGCTGATCATGAAATCAGCATTTTAATTTTACAGGAGATAAAAAAATGAATGGTTTTGCAACCGGTGTCCAGCTAGTGAACGATATTCCGGATGTACCAAAAGCAGTTGGCCCTTATTCGCAGATAGCTATTGCGGGCGATAAAATATATCTTTCCGGTCAGTTGCCATTAGACCCTAAAACCGGAAAATTAGTCAGCGGCACGATAGAGGAGCAAACTGAACAGGCATTTAACAACATCGAGGCGGTATTGAAAGGTGTTGGGTTGGGATTGAATGATGTTGCCCGTTCCAGCGTGTATCTTACCGATATGAGCACATTCCCAAATATGAACGCAATTTACTCGAAAAGGTTTGGCGACCATAAACCAGCCCGGGAAACTATTGGAGTTTGTGCGCTTGCATTAGGCGCGGCCGTTGAGATAACGGTTATTGCTCATAAAAGAAAAGAATAAAAGGCTGACAAGAGGTAGGTTATTATGCATCGTGAACTGCCAAGGGGTCTTAAAATTCGCAATAGCAAGCCTTCCGATCACCAACGAATAATAAGCGTATTGAAAGATTGGTGGGGTGGCAGAGATCTGACATGGATGTTACCGAAAATATTTCTTGTTCATTTTTCTAACACCTCATTTGTTATCGAAAACGACAAAGAATTAATAGCTTTTTTAATCGGTTTTCTATCACCGTCAAGAATAAATGAGGGATATATTCATTTCGCCGGAGTTCATCCTGGTTTCCGAGGTATCGGTATCGGAGCTTATTTGTACGAGCGGTTTTTCAGAATTTGCAAAGAAAATGGCCGTAACACAATCAAGGCCTGTACTTCTCCTGTAAATAAAGGGTCAATTGAATTTCATAAAAAGATAGGGTTCAATATTTCAGCTGGAAATGCTGAAATTGACGGCATTCAAGTTACGCTTGATTACAACAAACCGGGTGACCCCAAGGTGCTGTTCGAAATAACAATTTAAGTTAAGCGATTAGCATTAATAAGGGTCAAGGAGAGATCCGACCCCTTTTCTTGACTTCAAAAGCAAATCCAGGCGCTGAGCTAAAGCCAGGGAGAAAAACTCTTAATGTATTTTGATTCGACACGAACGACTTACAATCCTGAGCCTGATTTTACCAGGCCGCTCTTTGAGCTGCCCCATGGTGCGCGCGATCGCATACTTCAACGGCTGCAGGTTCTTTATCCGGATTCGGTTTCCGGATCTGCCCTGGCCGAGATCGAGCGCATCCTGCAGGTCTTCTATGCCCATAAACCCCTTGATCTCATTGAACGGGAGAAACACTTTAATCCTGCGAATCGATTCACGGAGCGCGATGTCATCCTCATCACCTATGGAGGCCTGCTTTACAAAAGGCACCAGTCACCCCTCAAGACCCTTGGAGATTTTTGCGGCGCCTATCTCAGGGGAACCATCAATACCATCCACATTCTCCCCTTCTTTCCTTCCTCATCGGACCGAGGTTTTTCGATCATCAACTTTGAAACCGTTGACCCTCTCCTCGGGTCATGGAGCGATATCGAAGCGATGGAAACTCGCTACCAATTGATGTTTGACGGCGTGATCAACCACGTATCGTCCAAAAGCCGTTGGTTCATCGAGTTTCTGGCAGGCAATCCGGAATATGAAGATTTTTTCATCTGGTTCGCAAATGATAATGAACTCACGCATGAACAGCGGAACATGATCTTTCGCCCAAGAACAACACCCGTTCTCACCCGGTATGAGACCCTCAGGGGACCGCGTTATGTGTGGACGACCTTTTCACCCGACCAAATAGATCTCAACTACCGAAATCCCAAGGTTCTTCTGAGGGTCATTGAAATCCTTCTCTTATATGTCCGCCATGGGGCGGACATCCTCAGGCTCGATGCCGTCACGTATCTCTGGCACCAGCCTGGAACAAGGTGCATCCACCTTGAGCAGACCCACGAAATCATCAAACTCCTGCGGGACATAATCTCGGTCGTTGCGCCCCATGTGGCGCTAGTCACGGAGACCAATGTGCCACACAAAG
>JAHJQU010000191.1 GCA_018819005.1 Pseudomonadota bacterium
GTGCCGGTGACGTAGGCGAGATACCCGCCGGTGCTGTGCTGGCATCCTTTGGGCTTTCCTGTCGTGCCGCTGGTGTACATGAGGAAGAGCGGGGCTTCGGCCGGCATCTGCACGGGCTCGATCCTGGCTCCGTAAAATTTCTTCAGCAGATCGTTCACGAAGAAGTCGCGGCCTTCGACCATTGGGGTTTTTGCGGAATATTTTCCGGGATAGCGCTGCCATACCAGGACCTTCTTTACTGTCCTGCCCTCTTTTGCCGCTTCTGCAACGGCAATATCCGCCTTTTCCTTGTGATCAAGGAGCTGCCCGCCACGGAAATACCCATCCATCGTTATCAGAATATCGCTCTGCGAGTCGACTATTCTGTCCGCAGCAGCCTTTCCGCTGAACCCGCCGAAGACCTGGGAATGAATAACACCAAGTCTCGCGCATGCAAGCATTGTTATTGGGAGTTCGGCCGTCATGGGCATATGGAGCGTTACCCTGTCTCCCGCCTTCAGACCGCAGTCCTTAAGGACAGCCGCAAACTCGTTCACCCTTACGTACAACTCCTGATAGGTGATATGCTCGGTCTTGTCGGTCTCAAGCTCGGGAACAAAATGGATTGCGGTCTTGTTCTTATAAAGCGGCAGGTGCCGGTCAACACAGTTGTAGCTCGCATTGATCAACCCGCCTTTGAACCACTTGTAGCAGGGGGCGTCGCTGGTGTCGAGTATTGTATCCCAATACTTGTACCATGTTAGAAGATCTGCATACTCTTTAAAGCAGTTCGGAAAGTTCTCGAGGCTGAACCGCTCATAGACAGACTCGTCGGTCATGTTCGCCTGGGCGATGAATTTTGCCGAAGAATGATAATAACCCTCTTCCTGCCAGTGGACAGCTATCTGGGCTTCCGATGTTTCAACAACTTCTCTTTCTGCCATGTATCATACCTCCTTATAATTTTTTTAATTAAAATAGCTCATGCCGGGTTATTGTCTGTTTATTATCGCAATCCTCCTTTCATTTATTTTGTGTTAAGGTTGTATCTTTGATTCCATATCCGAAAATTTCAAATGCCGTCTGCAACGTCTTTTTTAAAAAAACTTTTTCTTCACCCAGAATACTTTTTTTCGATTCCTGAAACAAAACAACACCGGAAAATAGCGACCAGAATATTTCCGCAAAAAGAGAACGATTATATTCCGTTAAAACTTCGCCATTATCTCCCTGCTTGAAAATTACGGCTATCTCCTCAATCGATTTGCAGGCGAGCTTTTTAATTTCAGATAACAGTCCCGGTGAAAGAGTTTTCAATGTTTCACTTGTCTGAAGATTAAACATGCTTATAAGTATTATCGGATCAAATTCATAAACATCAATCATGGCCCTTGTTAAGGAAGCATATCTTTTTTCCGGTGTTTCATTTTTTTCACTGTTGACATGCTGCAGACGTATAAGAAGGTATTGAAGAATCCGGAGAGAAAGAGACGCATATAATTCATCCTTATTTTTAAAGTAGAGATAGATTGTACCAGGGCTTAACTCGGCTTCTCTGGCAATATCTTCCATCGTCGCTTTGTTTAAACTCTTTGAAGAAAAAACTCTTCTTGCAGCGACTATTATTTGCTGTCGCCTTCTTTCCCCTTCTCTTTCTTTTCTTTCCTGTATGCCCATAAATTTATGAATGGTATTTATTGCATGTATGCCTTTATAAATAATATACCGAACATGTCAAGTAAAATATGTTCATTGTTTTATAATTTTTTTTCAGGTTGCTGTTGACAAATGTATCTGCTTAAAGGCATAAAAAACAATCAAACAATCGAGGCAATTGCAGAAGTACCAAAAGTCGTCACTCCCACAAAAGTGGGAGTCAAGACTCTATTAATAATAAAGGAATGGTTAATGATTGATTATATTAAGAAATATGGCGAACTGCCGGACAGCGTAAAAAACGGGGTCTTGTTTTTGATTGCAGGATGGGTCTGGCAGGTTTTTTGTCTTTACTACTATTTTTTTAAAGGGGATATACCTTATAATATAGTTATTACCGGAATTCTGAATATATCCTTAATAATTATCTGGACGAAGGGATGGGCAAGA
>JAHJQU010000192.1 GCA_018819005.1 Pseudomonadota bacterium
CGACAACCAGTAAACAGCCATAAGAATGGAACTTGTATAAAAAAAGTTCCCGTAAAGAACCTGCAAAAACAACAGAGGAGCAACACCGAAGTTAATAGTAAAGGCGATTATAAAAGTGTTTTTTTGAGAGATCTCTTTTTGAAGATAAATCAAGCTGCTGTCTGATTGGCGATTAAAACCGCTGATAAACGCTATTATAGCAGACCCCAGCATAATATTCATCAGAAGAATGTGTGCTGTAAAGGTTGTAATAAGCAAGACCTTGAACCATGCCCAGTGAACGGGGATTATGTCAGGGGCAGGGATAAGATACGCCGTATCCATAAATAACAGTTCCTGTAATGATATCTTTTATGGAAAATTCTGTAAATTTGTCTTCAACAAAAATCTTCAACTTCGAGTCGTCATCTTTTATAGACGAAAGAATGCTTTCTGCTTCAACAGGATCTATTGCACATATGGCCCATGCTGCAAGTCCGCGCAATGTTATATCTCGTGAACTGATACAGGGGATAAGAAACGGCATGGAATCCTTAACAAGCTCTGGTCTCACGCGGGCAATCCGCCCGATACCCCATATAACTCCCTGTTGGAGAACTTCATTTTCAAGATAGTTTCCTTTTTTATTGATGAAGGAGATTAAAATACGCGCATATTCATCTCCAAGCTTTTTGTTTCGTGCGATTATTTCACCCATGGCTTCGGGTGAGCCCCAGCCGATTCCGCCGGATTCGTCGTTTAAATTCCACATCAGGCGACGCATGACAACGCGTGCGGATTCCATGTCAGATGCTGCTATCGCTGAAACCACTTCTCCCATCGCGGTGACTGCACGCCATTTAATCAGCTCATCGGTATTATAGAGACAGGAAAAAAGATGATTTATGACCTGTCTTCCGGAAAATTTGCGGATTTCTGAAAGCCGTTCATAAAAATCATTCCCGGACAGAATTTCAAAGATCTTTTTTTTTAATCTTCTTCCTCCGGTTCGGTTGTTATCCATGCTTTTTCCGTCGTTCGTACATCGTACATCGAATTTCGCGATATTCGATATTGGATCATGCCCAGGAAATACAATCTGCAGGGCAGTTTTTAATGGCTTCATCTACATCCATTTCAGTATAAGAGAGAAGTTCTGAAACTTCAATATAACCCGCGCTGCTTAATTTGAAAACAGAAGGAGAAACTTCTATACAGATGCCGCAGAGTATGCAGTCGCCAAGCTCAACAACCGGTGTTTTCATTTGCTGCTTTTATCCTGTTATTGCTTTTCCTATCTTCTTCCCCAGTTCGATGCATGCTTCGATGGATTGATTATCAGGAACGTATTGAACCTTCAACCCTGGATCGATGATTTCGATATTCATTGATTCAAGTTCATTTTTTATAAGATTTACCGATTCCCCGCTCCATCCGTATGAACCGAAAGCAGCCCCGATTTTATTTTTCGGCTTAAGGCCTTTCATGTATGTCAGAAAATCGCTGACAGTAGGAAAGAGGCCGTTATTTAATGTGGGAGAACCAACGATGATTGCCTTTGCATCCAAAACCTCGGTCATTATATCGCTGCGGTTCCATTTTCTAAGGTGCATCGGCCTTGCTTCTATTCCCTGTTCGCTCAAGCCTGCAACGATTGCTTCAGCCATCTTTTCAGTGCTGTGCCACATGGTATCGTATATGACCACGGCTTTATTCTTTGCCTCTTGTTTGCTCCACCTGATATACGCATTGATGATTTTTCCGGGGTCTTTGCGCCATAATATGCCGTGATCAGGGCATATTATGTTAAATTCCAGTTTTAGATTTGTTACTTGTTCAACCAGTTTTAAAATGAGTGGAGAATAGAGCAGAAGAATATTGGCGAAATATTTTTTGGCATGGGGCATAATGGCATCCCCGATCAGGTCATCGAACTTTTCCTGTCCCGCATAATGCTGCCCGAAAGCGTCGCTTGAAAAAAGAATCTTATCTTCTTTGAGATAGGAGAACATGCTGTCCGGCCAGTGAAGCATTCTTGTTTCGAGAAAAGTTATTGTTCTGCTTCCTATGTTAAGCTCTTCCCCGTTTTCAACAGAGTGGTAATTCCATTTCTGCCTGAAATGGCGGGAAAGGTTCTTTTGGCCCATTTTGGAGCAGAAGAGAGGCTTTTCTTCTCCGATTTTGTGCATTACACGGGGCAGGCTCCCGGAATGGTCCATTTCCGTGTGATTGCTGATAATATAGTCGATTTTTTTTGGATCAATTATTTTCGATATGTTATCGATGAGTTGATC
>JAHJQU010000193.1 GCA_018819005.1 Pseudomonadota bacterium
ATCCACAAGGGCTTCATGGACAACCGGCCTGCTAACACCAAGCTGCATGGCCAATTCTCTTTCTGAGGGCAGTTTCTGTCCCGGAAACAGCTTTCCGGAAATGATCAGTTCTTCGAAACGGGTAACGCAAACATCTTTTAAGGAATCTGCTTTAACCGGTTTTAATTTGGGGATCATACACAATCTCCTATTTGGCTGGTGGTATTACCAGATTGCCATATAGATATCTTATTTGTCAATGGGTTTGACGGAAGGAGAAAGAAGAGGGTCTAAGTTAAGATCACAGGGGATTAAATTTGGGTGCCGGCATAAGCTTACTTTATATTATATCAGTAAGTTCACATGGCCCGGCCCTATCTTACACACAATAATTCTTTGTTGAGGCGTTGGGGCTTAAAACGGGAAAGGATAGAAACGCATATTTTCAGTCGCATGCCGCCCCCTAATCCGCTTGAAATCAACTGCCATCATGATTTGGACATGTTTGTATCAACAAGTTCCGGGGAATGTGATGCCGGCGACATTTCAAAAAGAAGCCTTCCTGTGTCAAGCTTCGGAGTCCTTTTGGACAAGTAAAGCATTTCGATACCGACCACATGGTTATCGGCATTATAGTCCACAATGATACCTGGTGAAACCTCTTCCGATTCAACGGCATCCGACTCATCGAGGGTCAGGTAAAGAGCATCGGCTTCATTATCTATTTTAAGTTTCATAGCTTACCTCTGATCTTGCGGTCAAAAAACAGTGTCACCACCCGTATAGGGTTTATATGGGAATTTATTATAACACGAAGTACACGATTTTCATACTCGGAAATTTCTGCTATCCGGTGTTCCAACATTGGATCTGTTGCATCGGTCTCGACCCGCTGAGGAAAAGTCAGCACCTGCTCCAGCCAGGTTATTTTAATTTTGCGCTTGACCAGTACATCTCTGGCATGTTGAGTCAACTCATAATTTATCATTCGATCGTCTCCTCGACACTATGTTAATCAAATATCAGAAGTTCAGAATGTTCTCAATGGAAATCACACATATAAATGAAATCGTGATATTGCTGGGTTATGAGTTACCTCCCACATCTAATCTAAAAACAACATGAGATCCCCCAATCTCCCAGTTACCGAAAACAGCCTTGAGCCGAAATCGGTAATTGAAGTGGTAATAGCGGTTCGTCGCTGAAGATTTCCTGAAGGCAGGTTAAAATAACCGAAGCGTTCTTTGATCAACGGGATAACCCCGAAATTTCAAAAGTGTGGAGCATCCTCTATATATCCCCTAATGCTATTATTATAATTTTATGAGGCGGCATCTGGCAAATACCGGTTATCGGGATGGTTGTGGCTGTCACCGACGGCAAGTTGGATTTTGGTTCCTGAGAGCAGATCTTTTATGGTGAGTTTGACGGAAGGAGAAAGAAGAGGGTTTTAGTTAAGATCATAGGGGATTAAATTCAGATGCCGGCATAAGCATAATTTATATCATATCATTAAGTTCGCAAGGCCCTGCCCTATCTTACACATGCCCCACAAGAATTCCTTGTTGAGGTGTCGGGACTTAAAACGGGAAAGGATAGAAACGCATAATTTCATGGGCGTCCCGCTGTCCCCTTCCAAACTGACGATCAAGATTCTTGGTAAGGACTTCGGTGTCGATTCAAACGGGAATCTTTCATCAGATATACATATGCACCAATGGATTGTTTTACCGGTACTCAATTATATAATAGATGGTGCTGGAACACCTGTTTCCGGCAAATGGGTTCCGTTCAGGGAACTGAAAAATGGAAAGACATGATATCGGCTGTTCGGGCAGAGATGCGAAAAACCCTTAAAAAAGGTCGCGGACACCTACACGGATCTTTTTGAAGACATGATTCACCTCTTCAATGGAAGAAAAGTTGAGAATCATTATGAATCTGATATTTCCCTTGTCCTGCACCCTCTTCCGAAAGTCCCGATCCTGATTTGCTACTGGAAGCCCGACGAGGGTCTTGAATCGGATCTCAATCTGTTTTTTGATTCAACCGCGGAAGATAACCTAAAGATTGAATCCCTGTTTGCTCTTGGGACCGGACTCGTCAGGATGTTTGAAAAGATAGCTTTGAGGCACGGCATGAAATAACCTCCTTTCTTAGGATATGGCTATTTCCTGCTTTATCCTTTCATGAAGCCAGATTTTTATAAGGGCGCTGCGGTCAACGCCGATTCTGTTCCGGATGTCATCAAGATCCCTGACCAGTGCCTCCGAAACATCCAGGGTAAGTCGCACTTTCCTTCCGGGCCTGGCTATTTTGACCTTTGATATATCGGTAAGCTCGTGAATGTCCTCACCACCATCGAAACGGCGGTCAAACTCGTCGCTAGTCTTTGCGAATGCCTTTTTCTTCATAAAGATCCACCTCCTTCTTCCTGGACCTTCTAACAGAAATGATACGGACAGTATTGCCGCGTATTGTAAAGACGGCAGTCCATAGTTTGTTGTCTATTTTTCCAATCATGATCCAACGATCTTCCATAGGATATGACACATGAATTTCAACCCGGTTATCATCCGACCAAAGTAATTTAGCGGTGTTGAAGTCAATACCGTGTTTTTCTTTATTGGCAACACTTTTTCCCGGATTCCATTCAAATGGCATGATTAATTATACATATTATGTGCAATATTGCAACATTGAATAACTGAATGTTATTTGATTATGGAAAGATCAGATCCGTCAAGAGGGTATCAAAGAAACTTCAGGAGTATGGATGTTTCCCAAGAATTCTTTGTTGAGGTGTTGGGGCTTAACACGGCAAAGGATAGAAACGCATATTTTCATGGGCGTCCCGCTCCCCTCCCCCGGTTATACCAAACTGCATATCCGGTCAAAAGCCGTCTCATGACTTTTGAGATTGAAACATTGCCTGTTCTGAGCAACAAATGAAAATGGTTTGGTATCAGAGTCCAGGCATAGCAGTCCGTTTTCGTTTCTGTCAGGATAACACCGAGCCTGCTTAAGAAATTATTCCGGTCTTCATCATTCTTAAATAGTTTCTGCCGGTCAATTCCCCTGACAATTATATGATGCATAGCTCCAGGTGCATCTATTCGTGATTTTCTTGGCATGAATCCTGAGTATCATATCAATAAACATGAATCA
>JAHJQU010000490.1 GCA_018819005.1 Pseudomonadota bacterium
CGGCGAAGCTTATTACCAGGGCTAAATATCCCGTAATCGTTGCCGGCGGCGGGGTTTCCCAGGCCGATGCGGCCGGAGAAGTCAAGGCGCTGGCCGAATACATCACCGCCCCTGTGGTCAACAGTTACCTGCATAATGACTCCTTCCCGGCCGGCCACGAACTTGCCTGCGGCCCCATAGGTTATTGCGGCTCAAAGGCAGCCATGCGCATTATCAAGAAGGCCGACCTGGTGATTGCGCTCGGTACACGGCTCGGACCTTTCGGAACCCTCCCGCAGTATGACATGATATACTGGCCCGAGAATGCCGGGCTTATCCAGTGTGACACCAATATCAATGTTCTGGGCCTTTCCAAAAAGGCCGATGTATATAGCTGCGGCAATGTAAAAGAGTTTTCCGCCCTTTTGCTCAAACGTGTAAAGGAACTGGCCCCGGAGCTTGCGAAGAACAGCAGGCGTCTGGCTGATGTGCGGAAAGAAAAGACGATTTGGGATAAAGAATTAAACGACTGGAGTTCAAGTTCACAGTCCCAGCCGATGCATCCGCGGCGTTTCCACCTTGAGTGGACAAAGGCCCTCCCCAAAGGCAGCATCGTGACCACCGACATCGGCAACAACTCATCAATGATCAACGCCTATCTTAAGTTCGAAGGCATCCGCCGGCATATATCTGCCCTTTCATGGGGTAACTGCGGATTCGCATATGGCGCGGCACTGGGCTGCAAGCTCGGCAAACCCAAGGCACCGGTCATAGCATTCCAGGGAGACGGAGCATATGGTATCAGCGGAATTGCAGAGGTGATGACGGCTGTGCGGGAGAATATTCCGGTAATTGCAATCGTCGCCTGTAATAACGAGTGGGGCGCGGAAAAGAAAAACCAGATCGACTATTATGGTAACAGATTCGTGGGCTCCAACCTGCCGGACAACCCGGACTACGCAAGGCTGGCCGAAGATATGGGAGCGCTCGGTTTTCGGATTGATCACCCCGATCAGGTGGGCGACGTCATGAAAAAAGCCATTTCATCCGGGAGACCTTGCGTCATCAATGCCATGGTTCAGGGAGGCGAGGAAGTTCTGGCGGAACCGTTTCGCCGCGATGCCCTCAAGATGCCTCACCGGCTGCTGCCCAAGTACGCTCATCTGAGTGCCGAATAGCATGTTTGCGAATGCCGATAATCTGATGCAAAATTGAGGAGAAAAAATGATAGTAGGAATTCTAAAAGAAATCAAATTGGAAGAGAACAGGGTCTGCATGACACCGGCCGGTGTCGAGGTCATGAATATGAACGGGCACACGGTTCTTGTTGAAAAGAAGGCGGGCATCGGGAGCGGGTTCGCGGACGAGACTTATCTTGCAGCCGGAGCTGAACTGATTGATACCCCTAAGGAAATCTATGACCGCGCTGAAATGGTAATGCACGTTAAAGAGCCTTTGGCCTCTGAATACGATATGATCCGAAAGGGACAGATTGTTTTCACGTATCTTCACCTTGCTGCAGCCGAAGATCTGACACATGCCATGCTGAAGAGCGGGTGTATCGGTATTGCCTATGAAACCATCCAGAAAGCCGACCGTTCCCTCCCGCTGCTCACGCCCATGAGCGAAGTTGCCGGACGCATGGCAATTCAGGAAGGCGCCAAGTATCTGGAAATGCACCATGGAGGCCAGGGTGTTCTCCTCGGAGGAGTTCCGGGCGTGGACCCGGCAACAGTCGTTATTATCGGCGGTGGTGTCGTCGGTACAAATGCGGCTAAGATGGCCTGTGGTTTTGGCGCCAAGGTCTATATTCTGGACATGAATCTTGATCGCCTCCGGTACTTGAGCGACGTCATGCCGGCAAACTGCTTTACTCTTATGTCTACGCCTGCCACAATCCGGAAACTACTCAGAGAGGCTGATCTGGTGGTGGGCGCCGTACTTATCCCCGGCGCCAAGGCCCCGCGTCTGGTGACCAATGATATGATCAGGGAAATGAAAAAAGGTTCTGTGCTGGTTGACGTTGCCATCGACCAGGGTGGTTGCTTCGAGTGCTCACGGCCCACCAAGCATTCCGAGCCGACATTCAACCAGGATGGTGTCGTGGTTTATTGTGTGGCCAACATGCGGGGAGCGGTTGCCAAGACTTCGACAATGGCATTGACCAATGCAACTTTGCCATACGCGGTTCAGATTGCAAATAAGGGATGGAAAGAAGCATCCCGTCAAAACGTTGAGATCAAATACGGTCTAAATATCGTAAATGGTAACATTACGTTCAAGGGTGTAGCAGACGCTTTTGGTATGGAGTATGTTGATGCCGATATTCTTCTGTAATCGGATGGGGTCTTTATGGTGGGTATGGAAGCGCATGCAAACCGCACCCATACCCCCCTTGCCGGCCCCTGATGGTAGAAATCTCTCTAAGCTTGCTGTATCGTCGGTTCAGAAGCGGTCCTGAAGCCCCATAGGATCCTTAAACTCGAGAGAAGGGTTGAAACGTATTTTCTTCTCGCCCCTCTGGTCGACATATTTCATGATCTCAAGATCCACCTTGATCGGAACATCGACACCGGCCTTTGTGAGAAGCTGTCGCAGAAATGCTTCCGATTTTGTCGCAAAGGCAACAGCATCTCCCAGGATCCGCATGCCTTCAGTGGGATTGTGAAATCCTACCGAGTTTTCAGCTCCAATGAAAAGGCCGCGGTAAAATGCCTCTTCATAATAATCCTTTGCCTTGTTGTAGAGATCCTGGTCGATGGGTTTGCCTTCATCCCTGGCTTTGTGTGTGATTTCAAACAGTTTTGCAACTGTGGCGGTGGCATATCCGCTACGAATCATCAGAGAAACTGTTCTGTCCTGAATTGCAAATACACGCTTCTTCAACCATGCCGGATTTGCTGCATGGCATTGCTGGCAGGCCCGCATTTCGTTCTGTATCGGGCTCATCACACGGTGATCTGAAATTTTATATACACCGGCCTTGGTATAAGGCATATGGCAGTCCGCACAGGAGGCCCCGGCCATGAAATGAGAGCTGTTGTTGGTAAAAAATTCAAATTCAGGATGGCGGATGAATCCCATTTTGAATCCTGTGACGTTCTGTTTCCATTCTTTGACCGTCTCATCGCTGCGTATTTTTTTAATTATATCTTCAACTGTAATTGCACCCCATTTGCTGTTTTGCCATGGGAAATATAGCCCTACAGATTTTCC
>JAHJQU010000194.1 GCA_018819005.1 Pseudomonadota bacterium
CCGATGGTATCTTCAGGCTTAAGTTTTGCCGGTACTAATAGCTTTCTCTTTTTTATATCCATAGCAAGGTCCTCCCGGCTTTAAGAAAAAAAGTTTGTGAGCATATTTCGACTTATTACGAGTCCCTCGTTATTGTTATCATTCATATCTTGACATGGCAAATTCAAAGTGTTAGGTGAAAAAGCCTGTGTCGGGGCGTGGCGCAGCCTGGTAGCGCACTTGAATGGGGTTCAAGGGGTCGGAGGTTCAAATCCTCTCGCCCCGACCAGAAAATTATTTCCCTACTCTTTATTCTCTCCGGCTTTTATTCTACTTTTTTTATATTTCATATCGTAGCACAGCAACTTGTTTTGTCAACATAACAAATAGTTGCTGAAACAAATTGCCTGATTCAATAATTTATAGTATAGCATCGGCAAATGAAAAATCTTATAAGCCTTCGTTTAAAAATTTACCTTATTTTAACCAGTTTCGTTTTTGTTACCCTTTTGGGTGCAGGCGTAATGTTCTGGTATACTTTTAAAATCGAGGGTGTTTTAAATAATCTGATTAAAAATGATATTGCAGCGTTTCAGTCCGCCGAGGCGCTTGAATCTGCTCTCGTCAATCAGAAAGGCTTTGTGACATACTATTTTCTTGACAGGGATCCGGACTGGCTTCGGCAGCTCGGGGAATACAGGCAGATCTTCAAGCAAAGGCTTAATGATACTAAAGAACTATCAGAAGAAGAATCCCAGAAGAAAATCGTTAACAGTATCGAAAAAGAATATAATGTATATATTGAATTGAAAGATAAGGTTATTGCTTATTATAAGGCAGGCGAGTATGAAAAAGGCGCAAAACTTCACAAGGAAGTCCGAAAACGGTTTTCTGCAATCCTTAATCTTTGTAATGAATACAAAAATCTCCACAATAACAGAATAATCCAGGCCGAGGAGGAAAGCCATAACGAGGCTGTTAACCTCCGTTTTTTTTCCATAACAGGCCTCTTTACTATAACGGTTCTTGTTATAGTGATGGCTTTTGTCCTTGTTAACAACATTCTCAGGCCTGTCCACCGCCTGATAATTGAAGCAGGTCGCGAAGGAAAGTCAGGCACAACAGATGGGTCAACTTATACAAAAGATGAGATCAAAGCACTTGCCGAGAGTGTAAGAGGGTTAATAAATGATGTAGATCATACACATACAGAGCTCGAAAAGAGCCGTGAACATCTCCAGCAGGCAGAAAAAATGGCACTTGTTGGAAAACTCGCTGCCGGTATGGCTCACAGCATAAGAAATCCATTCACATCTGTAAAAATGCGCCTTTTTTCTCTCGGGCGTTCTCAAAATATGGCTGAAACCCAAAAGGATGACATAAACGTTATATCGGAAGAGATAAAGCATATTGATACAATAGTTCAGAATTTCCTGGAGTTTTCCAGGCCACCCAAGCTGAAGATTCAGAGAATAAGCCCTTCGGTTGTTGTTGATCTTGCCCTTCAGCTTCTTGTGCATCGTCTAAAATCATATGATGTCACTGTCGAGGTCGTTCGCAATAAACCTCTTTCTGAAATAAACGTCGATCCGGAACAGTTAAAAGAGGTTCTCGTTAACCTGATTGTTAATGCCTGCGAAGCAATGGTAAGAGGCGGGATTATCACCATAAATGAAAAAGAAGCAGTCGATACGCATCTCGGAAAAGCAGTAATCCTTGAAATAAGCGACAATGGGCCCGGAATACCGGAATCCATAATAGGCAAAGTTATGGAGCCCTTCTTCACAACCAAAGAAGAAGGGACAGGTCTTGGACTCAGTATTGTTGCCCGTATTATAGAAGAACACAAGGGCCGCATCGATATCGAATCAAAAGAAGGGGAAGGCACAACATTCAGAATAACCCTTCCTTCAAATGATAAAAATAATAAGGAAAAGTCAGCTTGAACTCGATTCTCATAATTGACGACGACGATCAGCTCAGAAACAGCTTCAAAAAGCTTTTAGCCGAAGAAGGCTATAAGGTCGAAAGCGCTGCATCCGGTGAAGCAGGACTGAACATTGTTAAAAATGAATCCCTGGATCTTGTAATTTTGGATATCCGGCTTCCCGGCATGAACGGAATTGAAACATTTAAGAAAATCCACGGAATTGAGCCCAAACTTCCCGTAATAATAATGACCGCATATGGAACTACCGAAACCGCTATAGAAACCACAAAACTCGGAGCATTTGATTACATACTCAAACCATTTGATATTCCGGATATGCTGGAGCTTATCAGGCTGGCTCTTAACGCTAGCCGTTTTATGCGTTCTCCTGTGGGCATAGATACAATTCCTGAAGAATTCTCAAGGGATGCGATTGTCGGCAGAAGCACAGAGATGCAGGAAATATACAAGGCTATCGGGAGGGTATCTCCGACCGATGCTTCTGTTCTTATCCGCGGCGAATCCGGAACCGGTAAAGAACTTGTGGCAAGGGCGATTTATCAGCACAGCCTAAGGGCGGAGAAACCTTTTCTTGTTATAAACTGCGTGGCTATTCCGGAAACTCTTCTAGAAAGCGAACTGTTTGGTTATGAAAAAGGAGCCTTCACCGGGGCAACTCACCGCAGAGTCGGAAAGATTGAGCAGGCTCATGAGGGAACCGTATTTCTTGATGAAATCGGAGATATGCCAATAAATCTTCAGGCTAAAATATTAAGGCTTTTGCAGGAAAAAAGCATAGAACGCTTGGGCGGACGTGAAAAAATAGGGACTGATGTCCGTATAATAGCTGCTACAAACAGGGATCTTGAAGAAGCAATATCCGCCGGAAGATTCAGGGAAGATCTATACTGTCGTCTTAAAGTTGTGACCATCTGGCTTCCTCCTTTAAGAGAAAGGCAAAGCGACATACCCGTTTTGGCAGATTATTTTCTTTCCAGGTTTTCTGCGGAAAAAGGGATTAGTAATCCGGGAATAACAGGTGAAGCCAAAGCCATATTCTCAAAGCATCCATGGCCGGGAAATGTAAGAGAACTTGCGAATACCATTCAAAAAGCTCTCATATTCAACCGGGGCGCCCCTCTTTCCTCTGAAGAGATCGCCCAGGTTAAAAATGAAAAATCACATACCGTCGATTCCACGGATGATAACGGTGATGCGCTATTACGACAATGGTTAAGGAAGGAATTGGCAACCCGTTCAGGGGAAAATCTTTTTGATTCCTGCATGGACAGCATAGCTAGCTTGATGATAAGTGAAGCCTTGAATATATGCGAGGGAAACCGCTCCAGAGCCGCCAAGCTCCTCGGCCTTTCCCGCCCGACAATGCACTCTAAGATTGAAAAATACCGACTCAAATTCGAGACTCTCGTCAAAGAAGATAATTGAAGACAAAGATTAATTTACATAACAACCTTTTCCACCTTGTAAAAAAAACCGACACAATCACATCTCTGCGATCAGAATAAATTGTTGTTCATAAAAAAAA
>JAHJQU010000500.1 GCA_018819005.1 Pseudomonadota bacterium
TGAAACCCATTCAATCGCGGTAGGCGGAGACAGCGCGATAACGTTCGATAATCATAACAAGCTGAAAATTGGGCCTCAAAGAATGGGACCTGCCATGGTATATGGAGGTCCGGTTCCGACAATTACAGATGCGCTTGTTGTACTTGGAAAAGTAAAAGATTGCAGCAGCGATAAGTCTTACCATGGAATTGAATCACTTGCTCTCAAAACCGGGACTTCAACCTTGGAAACGGCTTCATATATTTTTGATCAAGCCTGCAATATGATTCTGTCGGAAATAAGGGATATGATCTTCCGCATAAACAGCAAGCCCGTTTATACAATCCACGAATTTATGGAAGGATACAAGTTAAGCCCGGAAAAAATCCTCCTGATCGGTGGTCCTGCTCCATATTTTGCACGCAGAATTGAAGAGCTTTCAGAATTCAGGATAGGAGTTGTACCCAGATGGAACGTAGCAAATGCAATAGGAGCGGCAATTGCAAGAACCACATGCGAAGTAACTTTATTTGCAGATACCGAACAGGGATTCACTATCTCTGTTGAAGAGGGTTTTAAAGAAAAAGTGTCTGTAAACTTTACCATGTCGGATGCTCTAAAAACGGCATCTGCTCTTTTAATGGAAAAAGCCGTCAAAAGAGGGGCTGATGCTTCTGATCTGGAAATGGAAGTAATAGAATCTCTGCAGTTCAATATGGTAAAGGGCTTTTGTACAACCGGAAGGAATATCCGTGTAAGAGTCCAGGTTAAACCCGGTCTTATTCATGGGTACGATTCGATTGCCGATATGCTGACGGAATAACATATATGAAAATTACTGCTAAAAATAAAACAGGGCTTGTTTTTTTCCCGGCCTTCGACTGGGCTATAAGCCCGACCCATCCGGAACGGGAGGAAAGGCTTCTTTATACACAGGATCAGGTATTTGAAGAAGGTCTCCTTGATATTGAAGGAATAGAAGAATTCCGGCCCGAGCTCGTTACAGTAGAAGATGTTCAACGGGTGCATTTCTGCGTTCCTGATGTTGATAAAGTAATGACGGAGTCCCACTTTATAAGCGCGGGATGTGCCAAGACAATCGGGAAGGCTGTTCTTGACAAAAAGATTGAAAGAGGATTTTCACTTGCCCGCCCCCCCGGCCACCACGCCATGCGTGTAGTGCACGGAGCAAGAGGTTTTTGTAATGTTAATATTGAAGCAATCATGATTGAATACCTGCGCAGGGAATACAATATCAGAAAAGTTGCCGTCGTTGACACCGATTGCCATCATGGAGACGGAACGCAGGATATATACTGGCATGATCCGGATACTCTTTTTATCTCCCTCCATCAGGACGGCAGAACTCTTTATCCCGGTTCGGGGTTTCCATACGAACTGGGAGGACCCAATGCGGTTGCAACAACATTAAACATTCCTCTTCCCCCGTATACATCCGATGAGGGTTTTCTCTTTACAATAAAAAACGTGGTAATGCCCATTCTGGACGATTTTAAGCCGGAAATCATTATAAATTCGGCCGGGCAGGATAATCATTTTTCCGATCCTATTACCAAGATGAATTTCTCGGCACAGGGGTATGCAGCGCTTACTTCCATTTTAAAACCTGATATAGCAGTACTCGAAGGCGGCTACTCAATCGAAGGAGCTCTCCCTTATGTGAACCTTGGGATAATTCTTTCCATGGCCGGCATTGACTACAGCAGGGTAAAAGAGCCTTGTTATGATCCCGACAAGTACAGGCAAACCCCCGACATAACAATGAACATAGAAAAAACCGGCGAAACGATCTTAAGCTACTGGCAGAACAGGGATAAGATAGCAGAACGGATGAGAAGTAATAAAGATTTCGATGAAAGAAAACGCAGCATATATTACGACACGGACAATATAAGAGAACAGCAGAAAGAGACTGTAAAAGTATGCCCCGACTGTGCCGGAGCACTCAAAATAGATTCAACTTCCGACAGAGGCACCCACCTGCTTGCCGTTCATATTCCTCTGAGGGCCTGCGAAAAATGTCGTGAACTTGGATATATCTGGTATCATTCCGCCGAACAGAACATCTATGACATGGTTTTTTTACAGGACAGAACCGAAGATTCTTATCTTGAACGCACTTAAATTTCCTTTCCGTGACTTGATGTATCTCAGAAATTGCCTTGTATGCCAAGTTTTAACAGGTACTTTATGTTGTAGCGGGTGGGTTGGTGGTTATTGGAAACGAGGTCGGTTGAGGCGAAGGAATCGATGCATCCTGAAAAATCCTGAATGCCATTTCCAGGTCTTCGAAATGATTTTGTACGCATTGGAATTAATGGGTCTTCCGCGGATTGCGGGGCTTATAGACATCGAATAATTTTTGGGCAGGGCACGCATTGAACATTTGGGATCACCTGGATAATAATGCGCAATGCTTACCCAAATCAGAGCGAATATCAA
>JAHJQU010000195.1 GCA_018819005.1 Pseudomonadota bacterium
GCACGATGGAACCCTGTCTCATGTGCTTCGGAGCCATACTTCTATCCGGTATTGGAAAGATAGTATATGCATATGAGGATGTAATGGGAGGAGGAACAGGATGTGGTATTGATTCTCTCTCTCCGCTGTACAAAAACAGCCCTGTAAAAATAATTCCCGGGATACTGCGAAAAGAAAGCCTTGAGATTTTCAAGGCATATTTTTCAAACCCGTCCAATTCTTACTGTAAAGGAAGCCTTCTGGCAGATTACACTCTCTCGCAGAAAGATTAAGCTCCCATTCCCTTCAAGAAAATGGCGGTAATTGTACCTTTCTATGAATAGGACCGGACTGAGAAAGCGAAAGAAATTCTTGTGTAACTATAGCAGTATGGAATAATTATCAATAATGACCGGTAAGTTATGGCTGTTTTTGATAATATAAACGGATTTTAAATAACCCGATAGTCATTACAAAAAATAAAATCAAGTTTTGTATTGTGATATTACACAGCTTATAGGTTTCATCGAGAATTGCTGGGGGGCTTGATATGCAAAAGGTCATTAGTTTTATCTTATTATTAACGGTTATTTTGCTCTTAATTACACCTTTAAGCGTCATTGCAAAGGATAGTAAATATAAGACAACTCCTTTATTAAATAATGGCAAGAAATGGCGGATAGGATATTACGAGGGCGGGCCTTATATTAATTATCCGGCCAATTTGATAACCTTGGTAAAGGGCCTCAATGAACTTGGCTGGATGGAACCTGTAACTATTGATGTAACAAAGAATCCGATAGATTCAAGAGCGGTATGGGACGAGCTTTCTAAAGCAAAAAGCAATTATATTCAATTCGTTCCGGATGCCTATTGGTCTGCAAACTGGGACAAGACGGTGCGGGTAAAAAATGGTGAAAATGCTGTAAAAAGGCTTATAGCGGGAAATATCGATTTTATGATTGCCATGGGAACCTGGGCGGGACAGGACCTGGCTAACAATAATCACTCCGTCCCAACCATGGTGGTATCTGTAAGCGATCCGGTTCAATCCAACATTGTTAAAAGTGCCGAGGATTCAGGTTATGCCATGTCCATGCAAAGTGTGACCCCACACGGTATATTAATCAGATCAAGCTGTTTCATAATATGTTTAACTTCAAAAAGTTAGGGATTGTTTATGAGAATTCGGTTGAAGGCCGGTCATATTCTGCGATAGCCGATGTGGAGAAAGTTGCCAGAGACAGGAATTTTGAAGTTGTCAAATGTGAAGCTCCATTTTCCGGCGTTGAGGAAAAAGAGTCCGTAAAAGCGGTAATTCTTTGTCATGAGCAATTGGCACCCAAGGTCGACGCCGTTTATATTACAGTCTACAGGGGCAATGTATGCGAGTACATGCCTGAAATTTTGGCGCCGTTATTAAAGTACAAGATTCCTACCTTTTCCCAGCGTGGTCCCGAAGAAGTTGAGACAGGGGTGTTGTTGAGTATTTCCAGAGACAAGTTCGTAACAGTAGGAAAGTACCATGCAGAGATTATGGCCCGGATATTCAACGGAGCCAAACCAAGGGAACTGAATCAGATTTTTATGGATCCTAAAACAATTGTCGTCAATATTAAGACTGCTGAAATCATAGGGTATGTAATTCCACCAGCGTTTCTGAAAGTAACCGACAAAGTTTATAACGGGGTTCATCCGGAGGTTAAAAACCAGAATTAATTGGGACACGTCCATGAAGTTGAATATAAGAGAAAAGATATTTGTCATAGGATTGATTCTGTCACTGATTATATTTTTGACGATCAACGCAATTTCGTATTGGAATACCAAGCGACATATCGATAGCAGGGTAAATGTTGAAAAAACGCTCGTAATTATCTACGAGTGTGAAAATCTGATTTCCATGATTAAGGATGCCGAAACCGGGCAACGTGGATTTATTATAACTGGAGACTGGACTTTTCTAGAACCATATTACAATGGCGTAACGGCAGTTAATCAAAGCATGAAAAAACTAAAGGAGTTAACGCCAATCGATGCCCAAGCCTATCAAAAGCTCGATACCATTGACGGGCTGATAGAAAAGAGGTTTGCTCAATTTCACAAAACAATTGGCTTAAGAAAAGAAGGAGACATTGCGACTGCTATAAGGTCATTCATGACTGCCGAAAACGAAAAGATAATGTATGATATTCGAAATTTGGTGGAGGGGTTGAAACATGAGAAAACCAATTTACTACAGCAGCTTAATAGAATCTCCAAAGAAAGGAGTGATCGTACACTTTTTACAATCTTTATCGGAAATATAGTTGCTCTCCTGTTTGTTTTCTTTAGTTTTTTCCAGCTATATCGAGATATCAACGACCGCAAACGAGCTGAGGAGGAATTAAGAGCTTCTCAACAACAGTTACGC
>JAHJQU010000019.1 GCA_018819005.1 Pseudomonadota bacterium
AATATCAGGGTTATCCGCATGGGTTTGCAGGCGACGGAAGATCTGCGGGAAGGAATTTCTATTCTTGCAGGACCTTATCATCCGGCCTTCGGCCATCTCGTATATTCAGAAATTTTTCTTGATAATATAATTGGTGTTCTTAAATCGGAATCCGTTCTGCCTGAAGAGATAACCATAAGGGTTCATCCTGCAAGTGTTTCAAAACTCCGCGGATTGAAAAACGGCAATATAGGCAAGATAAAGAGGTTGTTTGACATCAAATCGGTGCGTGTAGTTCCCGACCCGTCTCTGCCGCCAAACGGATTCTTAATGAAATCAAAAGCATGACTCTATCAACTCTATCCTTTATCTGATTGTATTCCTGCCATATTAGATAGTTCGCTTGGGCTGACCCCATTACAACTTAAAATTGCTATTGCGGTTCAATAATAATTTCAGTGAGTAATAATAATCAGATATCACTTTGTGTTTGATTTGCTGCATGCATTGCAATAATATTTGAGAAACCTATAATTTGTGTGCCTTGTCCATCTGAGGCGTATTGTTTTGCAGGAGATATCCGGTATTGAAGCTTAGAATAATTCTTATGGTCCTGTCTTTGCTGGCATTTCTGTCTGCTACGGCCGGGGGGTATCTGTATTATTCATCCCTGAAGGAATCTGCCCTTAAAGAGGCCGAAAGGCAGTCGGTTACGCGGCTTGAGATGATCAGGGTTAACCTGTCTTCCCTTCTTTCGGAACATAAGAAGTCTGCCGGAACTCTTGCCGGAATCAAAGAAATTTCGCAACATCTTGTAATTCCTTCAAATGATTCATTAATAAAGGTGAACTCCATTCTCGACCATTTTAAAGCGTCATTAGATGTTGAAGTCTGTTATATTCTGGATGAAAATGGAAACACAATTGCATCCAGCAACAGGAACGACGAAGACAGCTTTGTTGGAATAAACTTTTCATTTCGCCCCTATTTTAAGCAGGCCATCAGCAATAATCCTGCAACTTATCTGGCCCTTGGCGTTACATCAAAAAGAAGAGGCGCTTATTACAGCTACCCGGTATATGGTAAAAAAGATAACCAGCCGGTTGGTCTTGTTGTGATAAAAGCATCTATTCAACTCATAGAAGAAGAACTTTCCCTCTCACCAGATGAAATTGTGCTTGTTACTGATCCTCACGGCATAATTTTTATTTCGAACAGAAAAGAGTGGCTTTACAATTCTGTATGGAAACTTTCTGCGGATCAAAAGGAAGATGTTATAACATCCAGGCAGTTCGGTGAAGGGCCCTGGCCCTGGAACGGATTGTCTTTAGTAGATGATAAATCTGCAGAAGACAGCTCCAGGAAAAAATACCTTATGCGCAGTCTGGAGATAGAAAATTTTTCCGGGTGGAAGTTGGTATATTTAAGGGACCTTTCTGCAATTTCAAAGATAGTGTCGGATCCCCTGTTGAAAATAACAGGGCCGATAGTCCTTGCTTTAACTATTCTGATAGGTATTTCCGTTTTTTTCCTTTACGGAAAAGCGACTGAAGAGATTTTGCTCAGAAGATCGGTAGAAAATGCCCTTCGTGATAGTGAGGAAAGATACAGGTCTTTGTACAACAACACGCCTGCCATGCTCCATTCCGTAGATCCTGACGGACGCCTTGTGAGCGTCAGCGAACACTGGCTCGATGTCATGGGATATGAAAGAGACGAGGTGATAGGAAAAATGATAACCGATTTTTTTTCGGAAGAATCCCGGAAGCTTGCAAGAGAGGTCGTTATCCCGGAATTTTTCAGAAAAGGTTACTATAAGGATGTTCAGTACAGGTTCGTAAAGAAAAACGGTGAAGAGATAGACATACTTCTTTCCGCGATCGCGGACAGGGATTCGGATGGCAAGATAATAAGATCTCTTTCCGTGTCGATTGATGTAACCGAAAGGAAGAGGGCCGAAGAAGCGCTGAAAGTAGCCAAGGAGGAACTCAGCCGTTATTCAAAAGAGCTTGAAATGCAGGTAAGAAAACGGACAAGGGAGATAACGAGCATATTTAAATATACTCCTGCGGTCGTTTACATGAAGGATAAGGAAGGCCGTTACATGCTTGTCAATTCAAGGTATGAGGAATTATTCGGGGTCCGCAATGAAGAGATAAGAGGGAAAACGGATTATGAA
>JAHJQU010000196.1 GCA_018819005.1 Pseudomonadota bacterium
CCAAGGTCAATGGCAAGATCGCTTGAAAAGGCTCCCAATATTCCATTAATAAAAAGATTCATGTTGCCTCGAAATATATATAAAAATGCAGTTTATTCTATTTATAATAATCCCCTGTAAATCTGCCTGAACAAATCAATTGTTCCGCTACCAGAAATGCATCTTCATTACAAGGGGAATCTATTCGGTTTATCAAAATATCTGATTGCAAATCCCTTTTCAGGCAGAACGGGAAGAACTATAAAATTCCTTTGTCAAGAAGGTCTCTCATCACGGCATCATGCAAAACCGGCCTGAATTCTTTGATTTTCACATTATCTCTTGATGGATGAACACGGTTCGTAAGTAATATTACTGAAACAAATCTGTCAATATCCATCCAGAAAGAAGTTCCTGTAAAACCAAGATGTCCGACGCTTTTCCGGGAAAAATATCTGCCGCAGCTTGAACCGGTCAAAGAAGGTGTGTCAAAACCCAGTGCCCAATCTGTTCCTTCCTGCCGATCAAAAAAAGTTTTGACCAGATCAGAGGCAATTAAACAGTCGTCGGATATTCCGTGAAATGTAAAAAGCAATTTTGTCAAAAGAGAATTTACATCTTGTGCAGTTCCAAAAAGGCCTGCGTGCCCTTCAATTCCTCCTGCCGCGTAGGCATTCTCATCATCTACGACACCCTCAAGCAGCATGTTTCGCCACGGACATATTTCTGTGGCGGCAAACATCCTGTTCCCGCTCTTTCTGCTTTTATATTCCGGATTCAGATCAATAAAAAAAAGATTTTTCAGACCGAGTGGTTCGTATATTTCATCTGTCACAAAACGATCAAGACGTCGGCCTGAAACAGTTTCGACAACCCATCTTAACATCATGAATCCGAGATCACTGTATAAAGTCTTTTCACCGGGTGTACCGAGCAGAGGCTCTTTTACAAGCATATCCCTTAAAGCATCCTGCCTGTTATTCTGAGGAATATCTTTCATGATTAAATAATATGGGCGGTAATCAGGAAAACCTGAATTATGGCAAAGCAGGTGCTTTATCTCTATCAATTCCTTCTCTGTATTCCTGAATTGCGGCAGAATTGATCCCAAGCTGCTATCTGTTTGAAGCTTGCCTTCCTGAACAAGTTTCATGACTGCAAGTGTAGTGGCAAGCGGTTTGGTGAGAGATGCAAGATCAAAAATCGTATCTTGCGTCATCCTTTTACCTGAAATAACGTTTGCTGAACCGAATGCATTATCAAAGATTACAGAGCCTTTAACAGAAACAAGAAGCACCCCGCCAGGAAATATGTTCTCCTGAACAGCCTGCGTCATTATTTTTTCAACCTGTTCCATAATCATGATTCCTTCGCAAAAAGTCCGATTTTGCTTTTTTTCGTCATTCCTGCAGAAGCGGGGCACGAAGTGAAGCACCCGCGCTATCCAGGTTTTTCAAGTAGTTCTGGACTCCCGTATTCACGGGGGTGACGGGATTTTCGACTTTTTGCCTGGCGGGAAAGGGCTTCCCCTCATTTAACCGGTTTGTTGCCATTTAAAAGAAATATTCTTGCGGCCGGCATCAAGTATTGTTTTAATCCCGAATGGGATCGTAATATTTTCTTTTCCATGACCCCCGTCAAATCCTGCAAGAATAGGAATATCCGTTTCACCAAATATTCTGGTTACAACTTTAAATATATCTTTTGCCGGACCACAGTCTGTAAAAGCACCAAGCAGCAAGCCTGCGAGGCCATCAAAACACCCTGCAAGCTTCATATGGGTTAACATCCTGTCAATTCGGTAAAGAGCCTCCCCCTTTTCTTCTATAAAAAGAATGTGCCCTCTGTAGCTTGGTAAACAGGATGTCCCAACAAGATGACAAAGCGTTGCCAGATTCCCACCAAGCAGAGTGCCTGATGTAATTCCAGTCTTTAAACTCACCCCTTTTCTGAGTTTAATCTCAAAATCTGACCTGTTGGTAAGTGTTGAAAACATAGCCAGCCTTGTTCGCTTTGAAGCTTCTGAAAGAGTTGTAACCATAGGCCCATGGAAAGTGACAAGGCTGCATTTTTCATAAAGGAAAGACAATAGAGCCGTTGCATCACTGTAACCGACGAAGATTTTCGGATTTTTGCATATAATATCATAATCCAATAAAGATAATACCCTCATTGAGCCAAAACCACCCCTGGCACAAAGAATAGCTTTTATTCTTCTGTCAGCAAAAAGATCATTTAAAACAGCAGCTCTGCTTTCGTCACCCCCGGCCAGATAACCGTTTTTATTAAATATGCCTTCAGGGCAATATGTTTTAAATCCCATGGATTCGAGCACTGAAACACCCATTTTGAATTCCTTTAAATTAAAAGGGCTTCCTGGCGCGGCTATGCCGATGGTATCTTCAGGCTTAAGTTTTGCCGGTACTAATAGCTTTCTCTTTTTTATATCCATAGCAAGGTCCTCCCGGCTTTAAGAAAAAAAGTTTGTGAGCATATTTCGACTTATTACGAGTCCCTCGTTATTGTTATCA
>JAHJQU010000020.1 GCA_018819005.1 Pseudomonadota bacterium
AATCGAGACTATAACCTTCCTTGCCGAAGAGCATCTTTTACTGATTAAAACTGCGACAAGAAGGGATATCAACGACGAAGAAACGGCTCTTTTCTGCGCAGGAAAAATCAAGGACATAGAATTATTGAAGATGCTTTATCTCCTTACGGTTGCGGATTCAATATCGACAGGACCCAAAGCATGGAATGACTGGACTTTCACCCTGTTAAGAGATTTTTTTTTGAAGATACTGGGTATTATGGAAAAGGGTGAGCTTGCGTCGAACGAGGCTGTTGAAGTTGTTGAGAATAAAAAGAGAAAAATATTTGAAACTTTCACTGAAGCTCGGTCGAAAAAAGAGCTTGAAATACACATTGAGGTGTTGCCTCCAAGATATCTTCTCTATACGACAGAACGCGAGATCCTTGAGCACTACAGGCTTTATAAAAGTTTAGGGGATTATGAATTTGTATGGGAAATAGAAAGACCTTTGGAATCGAATACGAGGGTAGTTACAATTTGTGCCAAAGACCGCCCGGGACTATTTTCAAAGATAGCGGGAATTTTTACTTTAAACAGCCTGGATATACTTGATGCCCGGATTAACACCTGGGAAAATAATATTGCGCTTGATATTTTTACTCTTAAACCGCCGGTTGATCAGATATTTGAAGAGGAAAAATGGACCCGGACAAAAGAAAATCTTGAATCTGCCCTGTCAGGCCGGCTTGATCTTTCGGTTGCCCTGAAGGAAAAGGTGTCCGGACGCAGTCACTTTAAACCGCATATAATGGGAAAACCACATAAAGTTGTTGTTGACAATGAAAGCTCAAGTTTTTTTACAATTATTGAAGTGTTTTCATATGATTTTCCGGGACTTTTATACAGCATTACAAATGCGATCTTTTCATGCAGGCTGGATATCCGGGTTGCAAAAATTGCAACAAAACCAGACCAGGTAGTAGACGTTTTTTACGTAACAGATTTTCTGGGTCAAAAAGTTGATTCAGAAAATCTGGTAGCATCAATTAAGACGGCAATATCAGAGGTACTTCCAAAACCGGTTTTGTGAAGCTCTGTTTTAAATAGATAGAGTGGGAATTTTCTTTTTGGGCACAGATGAACGCGGGTTGCCAAGGTTTTCAATATACAGAACTAAAGACGGTTTTTCAACCTTCACTTGAACCCTTTTTAGGTATACCGAAACGCAAGGCATTTGATAATTTGAGAAAATAGTTATCTGCGGGTATCGGCGAAAATCCGCGTCCTAATTAATTTGAAAATCTATTTCCCAAAAATCTCAAACTGGATTTTGGCGGAAGAGATAACGGAGGCTGACATTTAAATGATAAATTCTGGTGATACGGCATTTATGCTTATAGCGACAACAATGGTTATGTTTATGACTCCGGGGCTGGCTCTTTTTTACGGAGGTCTCGTCAGGTCTAAAAATGTTCTTTCTACAATTCTGCAGAGCTTTATAAGCCTTGGTCTGGTTTCGCTTATTTGGGTATTTTACGGTTATTCGATAGCTTTCGGTCCTGATATCAAGGGTTTTACCGGCAATCTGGATTGGGCTTTTTTAAATGGTGTCGGACTCTCACCGGGACCATATTCCCAGAGCATACCGCATCTTTTATTCTGCGCTTTTCAATTAATGTTTGCAATCATTACGCCCGCGCTGATAACTGGTGCTTATGCTGAAAGAATGAAATTTTCAGCCTTTCTTTTATTTACAGTACTGTGGACAACCTTTGTTTATCTTCCAGTCTGCCACTGGGTCTGGGGTGGAGGATGGCTTGGAAAGCTCGGAGCCCTCGATTTTGCGGGAGGAACGGTCATACACATAAATTCGGGAGCGGCTGCGCTTGTTGTTGCCGTAATGCTTGGAAAGAGAAGGGGCTGGGGAAAAGAATCGATAATGCCCCATAATCTTTCCATGACGGTTCTTGGCGCCGGAATACTCTGGTTCGGCTGGTTTGGCTTCAACGCAGGAAGCGCTCTTTCCGCCGGCGAAGTTGCCACGATGGCCCTTGTAACCACGCAGTTGTCAGCAGGTGCAGCCGCCGTTTCATGGATTGCCGCGGAGTGGATATACCATGGCAAACCGACCACTCTCGGAGCCGCTTCAGGCGCCCTTGCAGGCCTTGTAGCAATAACTCCTGCTGCCGGTTTTGTAGGACCGGTTCCTGCCGTTATCATAGGGATCGTGGCAGGCATCATATGCTGTTTTGCGATGATGTTGAAAACCCGGTTTGGATATGATGACGCCCTCGATGTAGTGGCCGTGCATGGAGTCGGCGGAATCTGGGGC
>JAHJQU010000197.1 GCA_018819005.1 Pseudomonadota bacterium
GGCAAAGTTAAAAATGAATACAAACACCCCAGGAGCTACATTTCGGTGACAGGAAAACTTTTCAAAAAAGGGAAGGTGCTGTTAAAAGCCGAAACGGTATATTGCGGCAACGTAATTCCTGAAAATGAGATTGGGGCCTCTGATCCGGCTTTGATGAAAAAACGCCTCCAGAACAGGATCGGAAATAAGAAATCGAATAGCAAGGTTCAGCCCGGGAGTTCGGTTCCGTTTATGATAATATTTGAAAATGTAACCGATGAGCTGGACGAGTTTTCAGTTGAAGCCGCAGGCTCAGTAAAAGAATAAAGTACAAATAATTGATGTTAGAATTAATGAGCCCGTAAAAAAACGAAAATTGGATGGCAAAGTAAAAAGTTCAAGTTCAAGGCGTCGCGAATTCCGTGTGATGAGGCGTACATAGCGTACGCCGCAATCATAACGGAATGAAGCGCAACGCAGAAATCGGACTTTTTGCGAAGCCAGCAAAATTGATTTGAGCTTGACTTGGACAAAGAGAGCTGGTAGAAATCCGGCCTCAATTTGAAAGCATTGTAAAAAGTCGTTCTCACACAAACCTGTGTGCCTTCGTGTTAAAAATTGACTTTTTAAACCAAAGGGTTACGTAATAAATTCGGCGATGTAGCTCAGATGGTCAGAGCATGCGGCTCATATCCGCAGAGTCCGGGGTTCAAATCCCTGCATCGCCACCATTTTTTAAAATAACAGGCCCCTGTTTTAATAAAGGGGCCTGTTTGTTTTTTGAAGGCATATGTTTGTAAAAAAATGATTGTAATGACAGAGAGTTTGTTTTATTTTCAGCTTCAAGTGCTTTGTGTTCTTCGTGGTTTTAACCCGGCCGGCTTCTACTAACCAAGCCTTAAAAGGCAGGATTTGCCGGAGGCAGGCCGGTCAAAAAGGTGACTTTATCCATGTTATCAGGTTTCGAAAAAATCGTTGAAGAAAGAATTCAAGATGCCCTGCGCAAAGGGGAGTTTGACAATCTGCCGGGGTCAGGAAAGCCGCTTGAATTTGAAGATTCCAGCTCTATTGCCGAAGATCTGAGGCTTGCCTACAAGATATTGAAAAATGCCGACTGTCTTCCGCCCGAGATTGAGTTAAAAAAAGAAATTCATAAAACAGAGGATCTGCTTGCCTGCATGGAAGAGACTGCCGATAAATACCGGACAATGAAGAAACTGAATTACCTGATTATGAAGTTGAACCTTTTGCGAAACACTTCTGTCATGTTTGAGGAACCCGAGCTCTATGCCGAAAAACTGATCGACAAATTCGGGCAGAAGTAGCCCAAACTCCGGTATGGTAAACAGGTAAGTTCAGGTCATGTTAAAAAGGAAACGTATGCCATGCAAAAAATTACTGTTGCACTTCTTTCGGGCGGTGTATCGTCTGAAAGAGAGGTATCTCAAAAAAGCGGCGACCAGGTTTATGATGCTTTGGATAAGGCAAAATACAATGTCGTCCGATATGATCCCAAAACAGACCTGTTGCGTCTTGTATCCGATTCACCGGGAATAGATGCTGCCTTGATAATACTCCACGGCCGGTATGGGGAAGACGGCACTGTTCAGGGGCTTCTGGATCTTCTCAATATTCCTTATCAGGGATCAGGTGTGCTTGGAAGCGCGATTGCCATGAACAAAATCGCTTCAAAGCAGCTTTATGAGCAATCGGGCCTTCCGGTTCCGCCCTATCTCATTATAAGAAAGGGTGATCCGGTTAAACCTGCAACCTGCATCAAAATGCTCGGCATGCCCCTTGTTATAAAGCCTGTTTCCGGCGGGTCGAGTATAGGCGTATCGATTGTCAGATCGGAAGAGTCTTTCAGGGAAGCCATAAAGACCGCGTTTGCTCATGATAATGTTATCCTGATAGAGGCTTTTATAGATGGCATTGAAATTACCGGCGGGGTCATAGGAAATGAAAAGCTCACCGCTTTGCCGATTATTGAAATAATACCGGATAAAAAATTTGAGTTCTTTGATTACGCGGCAAAATACACGACTGGTGCAACAAAGGAGATCTGTCCGGCGCGAATTGATGAGGCGCTCTCTTTAAAAGCCCAGACATTTGCGAAAATGGCTCACAAGGCACTTTTTTGCAGGGGATACAGCAGGACAGATATGATTCTGTCGGGCAAGGATATTTACGTTCTCGAAACAAACACCATACCGGGAATGACTGCCACTAGCCTTTTGCCAAAAGCAGCTCAGACTGCCGGTATATCTTTTGGTGAGCTTCTTGACAGGCTTATCGAACTCAGCACGGACGGGCGCAGGAAGAAGCGGAACAAAAAGGTGAGTGAGTGATAATAAGAAGCACAAAAGAACTGATGGCCCGGTATAATGATGTGGGGCAGGGCGATATATTTGTCGGAAAACTGGGTGCGGGCGAGCTGAAGAGTTTTTTGCTTGTTGATCTTCTTGAAAGGGGTGTGTGCTGCCTTCCGTCTCCTCTTTCGCAGATAATCAGCGGTTCAAAGGTAGTCCAGGCGCTTTTATTAAATCAGTGGATGCTTCCAAATACCCTCGTTATTTCAAGAAGGAAGAATCTCATAGACGCGATAGGCCGCTACAACCGTCTGGGAATACAATCCGTTATTACAAAAGAAGACCGGATGCATTGCGGATTCGGAATAAGAAAATGGGACTCGATTGAGACCCTGTACAGCTTCATGTCGATGTCGCAAGCGTCATATCCTTTTGTTTTGCAGCCGTTCATGGAAAATGTTATGGATATTCGTGTTGTGGCGGCAGGGGATTATATTGAGGCCTACGCACGGCATAATCCGGATAATTTCAGGATGAACATGGCGGCAGGCGGTTCAAGCAGCCCCTTTCTCCTTGATGAAGAGAAAGAGAAATTATGCCGGGCCGTCATGGAGAGGGGCGGGTTCCCTTTTGCCCACATTGACATTCTTATTGTGTCTGATGGAAAATATTATCTTTCTGAAATTGCATTAGACGGCGGAATAAAGGGCGCCGGTATAGGCAGGGTTGAACTTGATAAGAAAAAAGAGGAAGTCATAGAGAGTATTATAAAAAGAAGATCATATTCAAATTAGTCGGTGATCCAGGATTTGAGGGTTCAAGGGTTCGAGGATTCCAGTGACCTGAAAAGGGAGGGCATTGAAAAAGCCTTGCTTCCCTATCGATAAGTCCGACTCTTAAGAGCGGGGAGCTTCACAAAACATCTTTTTTGGCAGGAGGTTTTTATGAAAATACTGGTTGTCGGAAGCGGTGGCAGGGAACATGCACTTATCTGGAAAATAAAGCAGAGCCCTATGGTGAAAAAGATCTATTGCGCGCCGGGGAACGCCGGTATTTCCGGTTTGGCTGAATGCGTTCCGATCGGGTCTGATGATATCGGAAAGCTGCTTGAGTTTGCAAAAAAAGAGAAGATCGGACTTACTATTGTCGGTCCTGAAGCCCCTCTTTCAATCGGGATTGTTGATCTGTTTGAAAAAGAGGGATTAAAAATTTTTGGGGCTTCAAGGAAAGCCGCTGAAATTGAGTCGAGCAAATCCTTCGCGAAGTCGCTCATGGTAAAATACGGGATTCCAACTGCTGCGGGAAAGGAGTTTACAAACTACAGGAAAGCGGAAGCCTACATTCGTAAAACAGGCGCTCCGCTGGTTGTCAAGGCAGACGGGCTTGCGGCCGGAAAGGGAGTCATAATTTGTGCGACAGAGAAGGAAGCAGTCGATGCCCTTCACAGCATACTTGTAAAACGCGAGTTCGGGGACGCGGGAAACAAGGTTGTCATTGAAGAATGTCTTGTCGGAGAAGAGGCCTCATTCCTTGCGTTCACGGATGGAAAGAGTCTCCTTCCGCTTCCTTCTTCGCAGGATCACAAGCCTGTGTTCGACAACGACAAAGGGCTGAACACCGGTGGAATGGGAGCCTATTCCCCCGCTCCCGTAGTTGACAGATATTTTCATAAGCGGATAATGGAAGAGGTCATGATCCCCGCTATACGCGGGATGGCGGCAGAAGGAAGGCCGTACAAGGGAGTGTTATACGCGGGATTGATGATAGACAGGGACAAAATCAAAGTGCTCGAATTCAACGGGCGTTTCGGAGACCCGGAAGCCCAGCCTCTTCTTATTCGCATGAAAAATGACATTGTTCCGATAATGGAAGCCGTAATAGAGGAAAGGCTTCATGAGTGCAAACTTGAAATTGACGAAAGGGCATCGGTGTGTGTTGTCATGGCATCGGGAGGATATCCCGGCCCATACAAAAAAGGAATACCAATAAAAGGTCTTGAAGAGGCTGCCCGTGTAAAGGATGTTGTCGTATTTCATGCGGGCACGGCTATGAAGAATGGCGCTGTTGTGACCAACGGGGGGCGTGTGCTCGGAGTTACAGCCCTTGGGGGTACGGTAACCGACGCGATAGAGCGAGCTTACCAGGCTGTTTCAAAAATAAAATGGGCCGGCGCCCATTATCGCAGCGATATCGGGCAGAAGGCTGTAAACCGCAAGTCAGTTCTTCCCAAGGTCGGAATTGTCATGGGAAGTGATTCTGATTATGAAGTCATGGAAGAAGCTGTTGCTGTTTTAAAGAAGTTTGATGTTCCCTTTGAAATTACAGTGGCATCGGCACACAGGAGTCCCGAAAGAGCTTCAAGAATAGCAAAAACGGCAAGGGAGCGGGGAATGAAAGTAATTATTGCCGGGGCGGGCCATGCCGCGCATCTTGCCGGCGTGCTTGCGGCGCATACTTCCCTTCCGGTGATTGGTGTTCCCATCGATTCTTCTTGTCTTCTGGGATTTGATTCCCTTTTGTCAACCGTGCAGATGCCTCCGGGGATACCTGTGGCCACGGTTGCAATAGGCAAGCCAGGCGCGAGAAATGCAGGAATTCTGGCAGTCCAGATTCTCGGGGTATCAGATCCGGGTCTTGCCGGTATGCTGGATGCCTTTAAGAAGGAAATGGCGCTCCATGTTGAAAGAAAGGCAAAAAAACTTGAAGCTTTCGGATAAGACGATAAAGATCGATCCGTTTAAGCCCGAGCCGGAACTCATACAAAAAGCAGCGTCCGTCATAAGAAGCGGCGGGATAGTCGTCTTCCCGACAAGATCTCTTTACGGGCTGGCCGCGGACGCATTTAATGAAGAGGCTGTCGGCAGGATCTTTGAGATAAAGGGGCGCGGAAGTGATAAACCTGTTCTCGTTCTTGCGGATAGCTACCTGATGCTCTCCTGCCTTGTGCAGAATATTCCTCCGGCAGCTCAAAAGATAATTGATAATTTCTGGCCGGGAAAAATTACAATCGTATTTGATGCAAATGAGAGTCTTCCGGGCAACCTTACTGCAGGAAGCGGCAAAATAGGCATCCGGAGGCCTGGGCATCCGGTTGCATCGGCTCTTGTGAAAGCCGTCGGAGGGCCTGTAACCGGAACCAGCGCCAATATTTCCGGAAACCGGGGCTGTCGCATGATTTCCGAAATTGATCCGGTTATCGCCGAAAGCGTTGACTTGATAATTGACGCCGGAGAGCTTAAAGGCGGCACCGGCTCAACTGTGATAGATGTCACGGAGGAACCCCCGGTTCTGATAAGAGAAGGCTGCATCTCAATAAATGAGATCAATAAAACGCTCGGAGTTGATATTTCCCCGGAAAATGGTGAAAGAATCTTTGCGAAACTGAACGAAACAAAAACAATTTACAAGGGGAGGGTTTTTACCCTATCCTTCGACAATATAACCCTTCCAAACGGGGTTATAACCGGCATAGATATCATACGCCATCCCGGCGCATCGGCGATGGTTCCCATGCTGAACAAAAATACCGTTTTACTGGTAAAGCAGTATCGGTACGCGGCAGGAGATTACATATGGGAAATTCCCGCCGGGACTCTGAATCCCGGAGAATCTCCATTGGAGTGCGCAAAGAGAGAGCTGATTGAAGAGATAGGCTATAGTGCGGCAAAAATGGAAAAATTAACCGAGATTGTTCCTGTTCCTGGATATTCTGACGAGCGCATTCATATTTTTCTTGCAACAGATCTTGTAAAGGCTGTCCAGAATCTCGACAGAGATGAAATACTGAATGTTCATGAAGTCAAAATGGAGGTCGCCCTTGAAATGATCGCAAAAGGCGAAATCATAGATGCCAAAACGATCTCAGGACTGTATCTTGCTTCGGTAAAGACGGCAAAGTAAAAAGTCGAAGTTCAGACGGCAAAGTAAAAAGCTCATAATGCAAGGCGCACTAATCTTGAGGAACGAAGCGTACTTTTGGTACGCTGCAATGACGAAAGATGAAGTGCAACACAGCAAAATGACTTTTTAAGAAGCCGTCAATATTGTTGACAACCGGGCGTTCCATTGTTTATAAATCCGAACATGCCGGAGTGGTGAAACTGGTAGACGCAGAGGACTCAAAATCCTCCGTTCGCAAGGACATGTCGGTTCAATTCCGACCTCCGGCACCATCCTCTCTCATCCAAATCTGCGGTTTTTCAAATATCCTTCTGTCGTCACCGGGGCGACTATCACGATATCCACTGCATGTCGAGCTTGCGCTTGGAGGCAGAACAGTCCCTCCGCCGAAGGTCCGCCGTGGCGGACTTGCGGTTGAGTTAGCGAGCGAATTAAAAACAGATACCATTCCCTACGAAGATTCCCTGCTGCTTGCTGCGGAGAGCTTCAAATAATCCGGATCACCGATTCGCTTTCACGATAGCAGTGGCAAGCCAACACGAGCCGAAAATTGGAACTGAGGCCAAGCAGAAGAAATCTATCCTCCCATTCCGAATGTTTGTCATCATAGAACTCAGTGGCAAAATCGTTATAGAAAACGGTCTGTGCTTCCTAAAACGAAACGCCGTGATTTCTGAAGTTTTCTTCAGCCTTTTTGGAGTCCCACTCGAATCGAATCGCTGACATGTTTACGTTGTATTTACAAATGAGAGTTAGTCAAACAGTTTTGTATTATGTCCCATATTCGTCTCTCGCTTCCGGCTGGCAGGCAAAATCATGTCCATCCTGTTGATCCTGTCTAAAAACCTTTCTGACTACTTTTCAGGATGAAAAAATCAGATTTTCTCAGTCAAATATGCTCAACTGGTATATTGATGAGCCCGAAGTCCGTCCCAGGGTGGCGGCTTCCTTCGGAATCAGGTGGCGGAATCAGCGGAATAGGCAATAAGGTCTTCCATGTCACAGCAGAGCGTCTTGGAGAGCTTAACCAGTAGACCCACACTGGGAGTGCGCTTACTGTTTTCGATCTGGGACAGAGCCGGAATGGACACGCCGCATGCCTTTGCCAAAGTTGCCAGGGTGAACTTTCTATATTCACGCCATACCTTAAGGGGGTTTTCATCTGACGACAGGCGCTTGACGAATTCATGAGGGTAGGTTTCTTCACCGGCGGCAATTGCGGCAGAGATAGTACGGGCGTCACGAATGTCCTCAAGCTCTTCCATGCGGTCCATGATGGCTTCCCATTCACTAAACGGCACTATAGCATATTCCGGCACACCGTTGTTTTCAATGATCTGTATGTTCATTTGTAAACGTTGCCTCTCGATTCGATTTTAAGGACATAGATTATAAGTTCGTTGTTGATAATTTCGCAGATTGCCTGCCAACCGCCTTCTCTCAGTCGCCAGAATGGCGAGCCTTGCAGCGGCCTCCAGTCTCCTTGGTAGGCTGCGGGATCTGCGGCGATGGATTTTAGCTCAGCGTCAATCCGTTTGGCAATGCCTCTGGGCATTTTGGCCCTGGTTTTGCTGGCCTGTTTGCTGTATTTGATCGCGAACATGTTTATGCATGTTAACTAATGGTTAAATGAAAGTCAAGTGATTAATTAACAAGGAAAGTCGATATTATATGGTGATTGGTTGAGTATGGCTGTCCCCCAACCTTCTCCCTAAATAAGTTTGTAAGTTTAATACCTATTCTCCGCATGTCCGGCTTCCGCAGCCGGTAGGCAAAATCCGGCAGATCCTGTTAATCCTGTCTAAGAACTTTTCCGACTCCTTTTCAGGATGAAATAATCAGATTTTCTCAGTCATTGGCATGTCAAATATGCTTAACTGATATATTGATGAACGTTACTCGTACGCAACTCTCTCGATTCGTCCGTTTTCACTTGACCAGAGCATTACGCTGCGTATCGTACTATTTCTAATTCAGCCGCTGTATCAACCTTATCAAGAATCTCATCCACACGCTTTAGTACAGGATCTTCAAACAGATATTCAGTACAACCCTCGCACTGGTAAACCGGAAGATCTTGTACAATAACGATAGTAGATTGATCGACCTTGAAAGGGATATTCGTGACAATAGATTTCATTTTTGAGCCACACACATTACATTTCATTAAAATTATCTCCTTGTTTTCAGATCAGGCTGCCATTCCTCCAAGCTTGGAAAATAAGCTGTGACTACTCTGGCATTTTCCCCTTCCAAATCTACAGCGAACAAAATATGAAATAAATATCTTTCAAATCGAGAATATACGAGAAAACTCGGCAAATATTTATCTTTAGGATATTCTTCTATAATTTCAAAATTTTCGACAGATTCAAAAATGTAATTTCTTGGAATGAATCGCTCTTTCATTCTCATGTTTCATGATAAGTCCAGAATATTTTCTTTTTGGCCACGCATTCTTTAATGAACTCTAATGGATTATCTGGAATTGTCTGATTGCTGCTCATTTTAGCCGTGGTTTCTTTTCTTAATCTAAGTATTTATTATTTCCCGCGTAACTCCAAATACAAAATCAGATTTTCTCAGTCAAAAGCGAAAACGCACCACAGTTATTTACTTGTTTATGTTCCTGAGGATCTTTTGAAGTAAAATTATAAATGTAAAGGGCGTTATATATTTAAGCTTTCTATGCCTGTGCACGCTCTGCACGAACGTCCCCAAGTCCTGCCGTACTTATTTCATATCCTGTAACATTTTATTAATTGTCGTTATCAGATCAGGAATTTTTTCTTTACATGTATTAAATACAGCTTCAGCGTTTACATCGGCATAATGATGTGTGATTACATCGCGCATCTTTATCGCTTTTTTCCAGTCGACTTTTGGATAGCCCGGAAGGAGTCGTCCTTCAGTAATTTTATCCAGGTTTTTTAAGGATTCTCCAACAACAATCAACAACATGCAAATGGAATCCATTTTTTCCATTCCCATGGAACTGCCCGTAAAATCGGATGCTTCTTCGACAGGTTCAAAACGAGCCATTATTGTCTCAGTTGCATTGAGTATCTGTTTTAATACTTCTACAGTCAGTTCTTTATCATACATAAACGGCATCCCTGTCTATTCTGCTTTTCAAGAATTGATTCATCTTCTGTCTGTATGTCACAATATCAACCGGTTTATGAAATTTTTCTTCAAGTTCACATTTAATGCCGGCTAAAATAAAAAAATCCGGCTTTGACATCTGTATTACTACATCCACGTCGCTGTCATCATGGTCCTGGTCACGTGCGGTCGAACCGAAAACACCCAGTGCAGTTATTCCATACTCGTCTGCAAACTGCTTCTTATAATCGCGAAGAATTGAGAGAATTTCATTTTTACTCATTACACGTCTCCGATTTTTAAATAAACTTTTTATAATAATATCTGATGTTCAAACAGCGATTATATATAGTCTATGGCCGAATCCTCTGAAAGTGCCCACTGATCAGCCTTGACTTGAAATCGGTAAATATAAATTGATGAATGTCTCCAACTCTCCGTTCATCTGTTGGAAAAGCTCTAATGCGCGGCGGAAACTCGCAAAGGCGAATAAATGTTTGCTTTTTTGATAAATAAGTTTACAAATTTAAATACGTTCCCTAAGTGCTCCCTTAAAGTTTCTTTTGTAATTCTTCCTTTGTGATATCACAGTCTCGTAAAATTTGGGTAAGGAGCCCACGACCTATGCTCTCTCATCGGTGTAGAGGAATAACCGTGCATTGGCCGTCTTTATGTTGCAGGAAATGATGACTGCCTTTTATGCGCATTACTTCAAACCCAAATTTACGCAAGGCATGAATTAGCCGACCACCGGTTATTGATGGAAAAGTGGTCATGCGTTGACTGCCACTTTTTGTACACCAATAAATTCATTTGATATAGGCTTTTCCACCTCAAGGCAAAGCTCAATAGCCTCTTTAATTCTCTTCATTAATGTATCAAGAGATTTTGCCTGCGTATGACAACCGCGGAGTGCCGGCACTGAGGCAATAAAATATCCATCCGCATCTTTTTCAATTAGTACGCTAAATTCTTTCAATATTTACCCTCCTATATATCGTTCTAAATTAGATTAGTGTTGATTTTATGAAGGTGAATGCCTGAGCATAGATGAGTTTGTCACTCATGGCGCGGATGTACGCAAAAGATCTCTCTGGTGGTAATCTTGCTGCCTATGCTGCCTCGCGTTTGGCTAAAAAGATTGGCTAATGTTGACATATTGTTTAAGCATTTTAAATAGTTCCCCATGATTTTTAGACTATTATAAATGGTGTACGGGAAAAAGCAAGGCAAAAACTTATCTGACAGGATTTACATGATTAACAGGATAATATGACGGACTAACTGCATCAGGCCGCTCCGGAAGAGCGGCCTGAAATACGCATCCGCTTCACGGAGACTGGTAAGCGCAACCGATCACTTTGTGGGTTACGTCTTCTTTCTCCACCGGACATCCTGTCCATCCTGTTAATCCTGTCTAAAAACGTTTATGAGCAACCCCCAACTCTTTGTCCATCTGTTGGGAAAGCTGTAATGCGCGACGAGAAACTCGCAAAGTTCTCTAAATATTTGCTTTTTGATGAATAAGTTTAAAAGTTTAAGACGTCCCCTAAGTAC
>JAHJQU010000198.1 GCA_018819005.1 Pseudomonadota bacterium
ATGCGGTGATCGATATCAATAAAGGTTATGACAATCAGCGCTGATATGAATATAAAATAGACTAACCCTTCATGTGAAAGGCCAAATTTCATAAAAAGAGCAAGCGCAGTTAATCCGCTTATCAATTCCACGAGAGGATAGCGGAATGATATCGGTATTTTACATTTCCGGCATTTTCCTCCAAGAAAAATATAGCTGATGACCGGTATGTTGTCATAATATTTTATGCTGCTGTTGCAACCGGGACACATTGAGCCCGGGCGGACAATCGATTTTGATGCGGGAAGCCTGAATATGCAAACATTAAGGAAACTTCCGATGGTAAGACCGAAAATAAACATTAGTATGTGGATAGTATAATCTAACATTTCAAACCTCACCGGGCGCATTAAGCGGATTCAACAGGTTGAATCCTTGAACTCTTATAGAATCACCGATTCTATAAGAGGTGATTAATAAATAAAAAAGGTACAAATTAACTTCCGGCAACTTAAGCAAATTGAATAAATAAATCAAGATTGATATTGTCAAATTGAAATTATGTTTTATGTTCTGCTCTTATTGCAGTAAAAAGGTATCAAATTTGATTGCATATTTGGGGTTTGTTGTTAAGATTGTGGCAGGAGATTCAAAAATGCCGGTTTTATTACGGCAATAATCATATACTGATGAACTCATAAAAAGTCGAAATTCAGACGGCAAAGTAATCCGCCTGAGGCGGACAGAATGACTTTTTACGAAGCCGTCACATACTGGAGAAAAAATGGCCGAGACTGACAAGGATGATCTTATAAATATTATTGAAGAGGATGAAAAAGATGCAAAACTTCCTGAAATTATGCCTCTTATGCCTGTCCGGGATGTCGTAATCTTTACGGATATGCTTCTGCCTCTTTTTGTGGGCCGTGAAAAGTCGGTCAGGGCTGTTGAAGAAGCAGTCAGAAAAGACGGGTTCGTGTTCCTTGTTACGCAAAAAGATCCGAACGTTGAAAATCCGAATGAGAATGAAATATACAGAATCGGGACCGTCGCCAGGGTGTTGAGAATGCTTAAGCTTCCCGACGGGCGCGTCAAGGCTCTTGTACAGGGCATTGCAAAAGCCAGAATTGCCGATTTTGTGAGGCGAAAATCTGTGTACCGGGTTAAAATCGAAAAGATAACCGAGGAATCTATCAAGGAAATAACCCTTGAAATCGAAGCTCTCATGAGGAATGTACGTGAGCATTCGGAGAAGATACTCGCTTTTCGCGGTGAATTAACAGGCGATGTCGGCACCATACTCGAAGAGATAAATGATCCGGGAAAACTGGCTGATCTTGTCGCATCAAATCTCAGGTTGAAAATCGAAGAATCCCAGCAACTGCTTGAACTGATTGACCCGGTCGATCGCCTCAAAAAGGTGAACGAGCTTTTATCCAGAGAGGTTCAGCTTTCGGCAATGCAGGCCAAGATACAGTCCGATGTGAAGGATGAAATTTCAAAAAACCAGCGGGATTACTACCTGAGGGAACAGATGAGAGCCATTCACAAGGAGCTTGGTGAGCAAGACGAAAAATCACAGGAGATTCAGGAATACAGGAAAAAGATAAAACGGGCCAAAATGGCCAAAGAAGCCGAAAAAGAGGCTGCAAAACAGCTTAAGCGGCTTGAGATGATGCATCCGGATTCTGCCGAAGCTTCTGTTGTGCGGACATATCTTGACTGGCTTGTTGAACTCCCATGGAGCAGGTCAACAAAGGATGTTATAAATATCAAAAATGCAAAAAAGATTCTTGATACGGATCATTACGGGCTTAACAATATCAAGGATCGCATTCTTGAATACTTAAGCGTAAGAAAACTGAATGCAAAGATGAAGGGGCCTATCCTCTGTTTTGTCGGACCTCCCGGTGTCGGAAAAACATCCCTTGGAAAAGCTATTGCCAAAGCTATGAAACGGAAATTCATACGAATTTCTCTCGGCGGAATCAGGGATGAAGCTGAAATAAGAGGGCACCGGCGCACATATATCGGGGCTCTTCCCGGGCGCATCCTTGAGGGTTTGAAACAGTGCGGTTCCAACAATCCTGTCTTCATGATGGATGAGATAGACAAGGTAGGGGCGGATTTTCGCGGAGATCCTTCCGCGGCGCTTCTGGAAGCCCTTGATCCGGAACAGAACTTTGCCTTCAGTGATCATTATTTAAATCTTCCTTTTGACCTTTCCAAGGTGATGTTTATTCTTACTGCGAATCTGACGGATACAATACCATATGCCCTTCTTGACAGGATGGAGGTTGTCAATCTTTCGGGTTATACCGAGGAAGAAAAGAAAATAATCGCGGAAACATATCTTCTTCCCCGCCAGATAAAGGAAAATGGTATCAGCGCAAAAAAAATGATTATCAGCAGCGAGGCGATGCGCCAGATAATAACCGAATATACTTCTGAAGCCGGATTGAGGAATCTTGAAAGAGAGATAGGAACGATTTCCCGCAAGCTGGCCAGAAAAATAGCTGAAGGCGAAAAGGGCCCTTTTCATATTTCTAAAAGCAACCTGCATAAATATCTGGGGGTTCCGAAGTTCATTGCTGAAATGGATCAGGAAGACAGCCAGATAGGCCTTTCCACCGGCCTTGCCTGGACACAGGTTGGAGGGGAAGTCCTCTATGTTGAAGCAACCCTGATCCAGGGGAAGGGAGAGCTTATAATAACCGGGCAGCTTGGCGAAGTAATGCAGGAATCTGCGAGGGCTGCCGTAAGCTATGCGCGGGCGCACCTCTCTCTTTTCGGCCTGGAGGAAAATTTTTTTGAAAATACAGATGTGCATATACATGTTCCTGCGGGGGCAATTCCTAAAGACGGTCCATCTGCCGGGATAGCAATGGCAACGGCGCTTATTTCTGTCCTGACTAATAAGCCCGTGAACAAATATGTCGCCATGACCGGTGAGATTACCCTGAGAGGAAGAGTTCTTCCGATAGGAGGGTTGAAAGAAAAGGCGCTGGGTGCTTTAAGGGCCGGAATCAAAACAATAATAATTCCTGAAAAAAACATGAAGGATCTGACTGAGATCCCCGCGAATGTCAAACGGAAAATCAAGTTTATAATGGTAAAGAACATGAAAGAGGTTCTCCCGATAGCTATTGATGGTTATACAACAAATGAGAAGAAATAACCCGTGATCCTGCCATGAAAATACTCGCTGTTGACACGTCTTCAAGAAGCTGCAGCGTTGCTGTGGTTGAAAACAACAACCTTCTTGCGGAAATAATAAAGGAAGATGGTGAAACGCATTCAAGACACCTGATGGATATGATAAAAAAGGTGCTTGAATTGTCCGGCCTGGTTCCTTTTGATATTGATTGTTTTGCTGTTACTAAAGGGCCGGGAAGCTTTACAGGCCTTAGAATAGGAATAAGCTCCATTAAAGGTCTTGCTGCCGCGACCGGAAAACCTTTAGCCGGGATATCAACTCTTGATGCCCTGGCAGCCCAGGTGCTCCCAACCCCATATCTTATCTGTTCCTTAATTGATGCAAGAAAGGGTGAGGTCTATTCTTCCAGATACAGGTTTATAGACGGCTTGATTCAAAAGGAGATGAAGGAAGAGGCATTACTTCCGGATAAAGCAGTGGACGGAATCGGAGAACCCTCTCTATTTATCGGTGATGGCGCAAATTTGTACCGCAATATCATTGAAAAAAAATTAGGAAATCTTGCCTATTTCCCTCCGCCTTTTTTTAATGTTATAAGGGCTTCTACAGTTGCTTTCATGAGCATTAAAAAGTTTGAAAATAACGATACTATAGATGCCGCTCTCTTTGCACCTCATTATATCAGAAAATCGGATGTGAAGGAAAAGACGTGAAACGTGGATCGTAAATCGTGAATTGTGGATCGAACAACGAACCACGAACAACGAACGAAGCTTGGCTTTTAATTGCCTTGACACGAAAAGGAATTACTACTAAAAATTATCAGTTATTAAAAATCAATATTTTCGGAACCATATATAAATTTTCGGGATCTCTTTTAAGAGCATCCTGTCTGGAGGAATAGATGGACTACAAGAAAACGCTGAATCTGCCTGTTACCGAATTTGCCATGAAAGCCAATCTGGCTGTAAGGGAGCCATTGATGTTAAGCTCATGGGAAGATATCCGCTTATATGACAAGGTCAGAGCAGTCTCGGAAAAACGCGAACTGTTTATTCTCCACGACGGCCCCCCTTATGCAAACGGAAATATTCATATCGGTACTGCATTGAACAAAATCCTTAAGGATATCGTTGTACGAAGCAGACAGATGTCGGGTTATAATGCCGTATATGTTCCGGGATGGGACTGCCATGGGCTTCCCATAGAACACAATGTTGACAAGGAACTTGGCAAGGAAGGTAAAAAATATTCACAGGCAGAAATAAGAAAACTTTGCCGCCGATATGCCGAAAAATATATTGATATTCAGCGCGAAGAATTCAAAAGACTCGGTGTTCTGGGTGAATGGGATAATCCGTATCTGACCATGAATTATGAATATGAAGCCATAATTGCCAGAGAATGTGCCAAGTTTGCCCTGGAGGGCAGCCTTTACAGGAGCAAAAAACCGATACACTGGTGCTGCAGCTGTAAAACAGCGCTTGCTGAAGCAGAGATAGAATACAAAGACGACACATCTCCTTCTGTTTTTATCAAGTTCCCCCTGATTGATGATATTTCGCAGGAGATCCCGCAACTTTCCGGCAAAAAAATATACGTGGTTATATGGACCACAACACCATGGACTATTCCTGCGAACCTTGCCATAGCCCTTCATCCTGATTTCAGGTATGCGGCTGTTGATAACGGTAACGGAGAGGTTTTTATCCTTGCCTATGATCTTGCCGCACGCTGCATGAAATTTTTCGGATTTTCGGATTGGAAGGTGCTTGCAGAAATCAGCGCAGGGGATCTCGAAAAGAAACGATGCAGGCACCCGCTTTACAGCAGGGATTCAGTTATTATTCTCGGAAACCATGTGACACTTGAGGCCGGCACCGGATGTGTCCACACTGCTCCGGGTCATGGCCGGGAAGATTATGAAGTCGGCCTTCAGTACGGTCTTGATACATATTCACCTGTCGATGACAACGGCTGTTTTACAAATGATGTTGAGTATTTTGAGGGAAAGTTCGTTTTCAAGGCTAATAAAGATATTGTTCTGAAACTAAAGGACTCAGGCTCTCTTGTTGCGGAGGAGACAATTACACATTCATATCCTCACTGCTGGCGATGCAAACAGCCCGTTATTTTCAGGGCGACTCCCCAGTGGTTTATTTCAATGGATAAAACCGGATTGAGGAAGAAGGCGCTTGAAGAGATTGACAATGTGAAGTGGGTTCCCCACTGGGGAAGAGAAAGAATTTACGGCATGATTGAAAACAGGCCGGACTGGTGCGTTTCACGGCAGCGCGCATGGGGAGTCCCGATAGCTGTTTTTTTCTGCGATAAATGCGAAACCCTTCATATAAATCAAAAAATAGTCGATCACGTATTTGAGCTTTTTAAGACCCATGGCGCCGATATATGGTTTGAAAAAGGCGCAAGCGAACTCATTTTGAAGGGGAGTGTTTGTGAAAAATGCGGAAATACGACGTTCAGAAAGGAGACAGACATTCTGGATGTCTGGTTTGATTCGGGCGTCAGCCACGCCGCAGTGCTTGAAGAGCGGCATGATTTGAAATGGCCTGCAGACCTTTATCTTGAAGGGAGCGACCAGCACAGAGGCTGGTTTCACAGCTCCCTCCTTACTGCGGTGGGGACAAGGGGAAAGGCTCCGTACAAATCGGTTTTGACCCATGGGTTTGTGGTGGATGCGGACGGGAAAAAGATGTCCAAATCTGTTGGAAATGTAATAGCTCCAAAGAAAGTGATCGACAAATATGGCGCCGAGATCTTGAGGCTGTGGGTTTCAGCTTCCGACTACAGGGATGATGTTCGTATTTCAGATAACATTCTGCTTCAATTAAGTGACGCATACAGAAGA
>JAHJQU010000199.1 GCA_018819005.1 Pseudomonadota bacterium
GCCTTGCTGCCATGAAAAGCCCGGCGGGCGTCAAACCAGGCCTGGGTACTTTCATGGGGCATCACCACAAAGACCCAGTATTGGGTTCGTTCAGGCAAAACAACCTCTAAAAAAAGGGAATATTCGGCCGTTTTCCCGTTTTCGCCGGCTTTTTCAAGGCGCGCTAATTCCAGATCCTCGATCAGCCAGGTAGTGGCGCCTCCAAGGAGAGCAGTAAAATCCCGAACCGTGCCGAAAATATAAACCGGCATTTTTTCGCGGGCGATAAAATATCCATCAAGAAACCAGGCAGGCGGTTCGAAGACCTGCAGCCCGTTTTCCTCGCGGTAAGTTCGGTCGGGTCCCGCGGCATCGGCGGGAAAGCCCATAGTCAAAACGGCCAGCATTAGCATGAATGCTGCCAGACACCATTTTATAGGCCTCATGATAATCCTCATTCTCTCGGAAATTGCGGGTGCGGATCTATGGAGAAACCGGTCAGGTAATACCCGGCGCCGGACAGGAAGACGCCGCGCCATCGATTCCACTTTGGACCTGGCCAGTGATTTCAACAAAGCCGCCTTCTTCACGTACAGGCTGCACTTTACTGCAAAACAGATCTGCAGGCAAGCCCCAAATCTGGCCCCGAATCGGACATGAAATAACTGAATGCTGACGTTGAAGAAATTCTTGCCAATCGTCTTTTTGTTGTTTACAAATCAGAAGAGAAAAACAGGAGGTGATAATTTCATGAAATCTTACCGGAAAGAACTATGGTTTAATGTCAATGCGCGGAGAGGCTTTGTCAACATTGACCGGGCAGGTGGAGCGGTGCCTTGCGGAAAGCGGAGTCTCCGAAGGGTTGATTCTTGTTAATGCAATGCATATCACGGCATCGGTTTTCATCAATGATGATGAATCCGGTCTGCATCATGATTATGAGGAGTGGCTTGAAAAGCTTGCCCCGCATGAGCCTGTTTCAAAATATCAGCACAACCGTACAGGTGAGGACAACGGTGACGCTCATTTGAAAAGACAGGTGATGGGTCGTGAAGTGGTTGTGGCTGTCACCGCCGGCAAGCTGGATTTCGGTCCCTGGGAGCAAATTTTTTATGGTGAGTTTGACGGAGGGAGAAAGAAGAGGGTTTTGGTTAAGATCATAGGGGATTAAATTGGATGCCGGCATAAGCATAATTTATATTATATCAATAAGTTCGCAAGGCACGACCCTGTTTAACCTTTAGAAACTTCAGAAGTGTGGAGTGTCCCCCAGTACCCCTTGAGCGTCACGCGCCCTCTCCGCTGCCCCTTGCTCAAATTTTACTTCGTTTTTTATCTCTCCAGTCTACGGTTCTGCACTTCTATAAGTGCTGTAAACGTTTTATCAGAAAGTTCTTTTGAAATATTTAATTTTTCATTGATAAACGCCGTCGCACAACACATCGCATCAGTCTTTTGATTTAAAGATATAAGTTTTGACACTTTGTTGTAAACGATATTAACCGACTTGTCGTTGCACTTATATGCTATTGCGCTTTTCAAGGAACTGGGTTCGATCTTTAATACACCACTACCATAAACTTTAGATCGTGCTTCAATCGACAATTGCCCTGGAACAGATAATAAACTTAACTGAATCCATTTTTTTTCAGTTATTGATGTTTTTTTATTGAAATAAATACGATGTATTGAATTTGTACATTGCGTTTCTTTATTGTTAAGAACCATATAAGGGATACGCATTGCTCGATAGGGGAAAAATGCGTCCGGCATTTTGCCTTGATTAACACAATACCATGGATCGCGAAGGAGAGAGTGAGCCCGGAGATGATATCGCGATTTTACCCCTTCTAAAATATAGTTCTTGTATTTATTACCGCTATTAGCTGGTAATGTTATCAGTTTTTTTGAAGGATAATTGCCATTGAGAACAAGGCCAGTAAATTCTTTCGATGAATTAAAAATTGGAATTAAATATTTTGCTGGGAAATTATACTTTTTTGCCGATTCTTCATTCAGTATAAAAAAACCATCAGCACCTGTAACAACCCCTATCTTTACATTTCCATATTCTTCAAAATTCTTAAAATCGTGTTTATCGATATAGGCATCGAGAATCGTTTGAATGCTGCTACTACTTGAGTATAATACTTTTTTTGCCGTCCACTCTGCTTGTGTAAGGTCAGCGTAATCAAGTTTATCACTTATATGTGATGAAAATGATATGCGGATAGATTTCGCACATTGGCCGTAACCCTTGAGCCATAACAGCACAATTCTTTCTTGTGCATCATTGAAATATTCTGCACTTAGGGCAAGAACTTTTATTTCTTCGAAGTTTTCGGCAAGCCACACCCTGATATCTTGAGCATAGTCAGCTTGCAAGAAAGACCATGGTACAATAGCGCCAATTTTACCCCCCTCTTTCACATGAAGACATGACTTAACTAAAAAATAAGCCCAAAGGTCAGATGACCATCGTATTGGACAGATGCCCTCAATTATATTTTGATATTTTTTTCTTTTTTCACGATCAATGAGATGATGTCTTACAAAAGGGGGGTTCATAACAATCGCATCGAACTTATCTGCACCAGAATAATCAAAGAAATCTATTTCCATAAGATTCGAGCTGGGCAAATGCTGCAGGAGTCCATTCACAGGTGCCCTGTCACATCCAAAGATTGTCAATTGGTGAGTTGCGCTATCGCCGGTTGCAATTTTTTCTGCGGCCAGCAACAATGAACCTTCCCCATATGCAGGATCGAAAACAGAAATGGTCTTTGTATTGATAAGAGGTGTTACCAAGAAATTGGCAAGGCGAGAGGGAGTATAATAAATGCCGTGACGTCTTGCATCGGATAAATTATTATTTAGAATCATAACAAAAATCGTTAGTAAATAGTGAATCCCCTGATGATACTAAAAAGAATCTATTACATTCTTTGAAATAAGTGCTAAGGAGAAGGTTCTCATTTGTTTTTATTAGCGCACGCCACGTCCGATCTTCAACAGCACTATTGGTTTCTCTATTTCGGAACTCTTTTAATAGCAAGTTGATTGTCAACGCAAGAGACATTGGTATGAACGGTATGCGGGGTTCGGAAAGGCCGCATTCAAGATGTTCATGTGCTAACTTAAGACTTTGTAAATGTTCAGATAAGTCTCCTGGATATTGTAGATGGAAAACTGGATGAGATACGTTTTTACTTATATTTTCGGGGGTATAATCGAAATGGAATTTTCTGATTACCTTCTCAGTATCACAAATCATAAAATAATAAGTTAGGATTCCATAATCATCTTTTTTTGCTTCCATTAAGGCGCCGATGTGGGCGGTACCAAGTCGATTATTTATGTTAATGCCCTCTATTCGCGATTGAAAAGCAAAATTAAATTTCGTGGGCACCTTCTTCCGAATAGATGCGTCATTTCTTATTAAATAATCGTCTGCATCATAAACTAACCGTTTAAAATTCTTCTTGAAAATCGGATTATTTCTAATACGATCTAACGTTTTGATCTCGTTTTTAAAAAATATAATAGGAGTGGGGAAACAAGAACTCATGCTCATTTTGCCGGTTCCATGATTCTGACATCGTCATAATATAATGGGACTTCAAAGCTGGGGTGGATTGAAGAACATTTCACATGCATTGCAGCACGTGTTTTACAGGCTTCATCTGTATAACCTACCGTTTCCGGAAATTCCTTTCCGCAAACATGGCAAATACTATGGTCTTTATTGCCTATCTTAGGCAACTTGTGTCCAAGCTGCCAAGAGAAAGCCGACTTATCGTTTGGATCTTTTGCATAAAGAATTCGACGAACCTGGATTTGCCACCATCTCTCATTATCTTCATCCGAAAATAAGCCACTGTATTTAGCTTTTTCAAATAATTGCTTTACTTTGGTGAAGCTCTCTTTTTTAAGGCCTAACAATGTCGCAGTCCATAAATTATCATATAAGAACCCTGGTTTTGACATAAGACCACGTCGAACCCATTTAGAAATGTTAATTAATAGACTTTCGTCTCTGTAATTTCTCTTGACGTCTTCAGGTATTATTATGGTTAAGCGCTCGATGACA
>JAHJQU010000200.1 GCA_018819005.1 Pseudomonadota bacterium
CCGGAATAGCCGGAAACGATCATTTCAGAAAAACTCTTTATGAATTCAAATGCGATCTTCTGGAATTTATCGGTTTTCCGGACCATCACAGGTATACTGCCGGCGACATGGAAAGAATCTTGAAATCTGTAAGAGATAGAAAGGCTGAACTTGTCATGACAACCGAAAAAGATTTTGCACGAATGGACGGCAAATTTAATTTTCCGGTTGACATTATCGTCGTCGGCGTAAAAATGTACTTAAAGGATGAAAAGTCTTTCATAGAATTTATACTTGGTAAGCTTTGAGGGCTTCGGAAAAGTCGAAAATACCGTTACTCCTGTGAAAATGGGAGTCCAGAAGTGTTTTAAAAGACTGAATAAACGCTTTCTTGGGAATGACATAAAAAAGAAAATTCGGATGTTGTGCAAAGGTTTAAATATGCGGGAAGGATTTCATAAATGATAGTACTGGGTTTGTCGGGCGCACTCACGCATGATCCGTCTGCGGCGTTGTTTATTAACGGGAAGCTTGTTGCTGCTGCGGAAGAAGAGCGTTTCATAAGGGAAAAACACGCAAAGAGGAAAATACCTTATTATTCTGCAAAGTTCTGTCTAGAACAGGGAGAAATCTCACCGAAGGATATAGATTGTGTAGCTTTCCCCTTTGCTCCCATCGGCCTTTTGAGACTCGACAGATGGCATTTTGCGAGAAGGTACTGGTATGCTCCGGACAGGGCTTTTTCGGCGATTTTTGACGGCAACCGCCACTTCCGCCGCAACAGGAGCAATGTCTTTGAGCTTATGGACAGGCTTGGGATAGATAAGAAGAAAACCCCATTTGTACCCGTAGAGCATCATCTCGCCCATGCAAGCAGCGCCTATCATATGAGTGGTTTTGAGGAAAAAACGGCTATCCTGGGAATCGACGGAAAGGGTGAATATGCCACCACTTTTTTCGGATACGGTGAAAACGGCGTTATCCACAAGATCAAAGAATTTTATGATCCCGATTCGCTCGGAGGTGTTTATGGAGCGCTTACCCAGTATCTTGGCTTTGAAATGCTGGACGGAGAGTTCAAGGTCATGGGAATGGCCCCTTACGGAGATCCGGAAAGATTCGATTTTTCCCGGCTCATCAGGTGCGACGGGAAGTCGATTGAAGTCGATACTGAAATGGTTAACACGATAGGCCTGAGGCGTTATAAACAGGACGGGATAGGTTATTACTTCGGGAATAAGATGGTGGAGTGGCTCGGGCCGAAGCGGGAAGGAGATGAAATCGATGATCCTTATGTTCATTACGCCGCAGGCATGCAGAAACTTCTTGAGGATATCTCCCTGAAACTGATCGAAACATATCTTGGCGATATACTGCGGGAGACAGGAAAAATCTGCTTTGCCGGAGGTGTAGCTCTTAACGTAAAGCTGAACCAGCGGATCATAGACCTCCCGCATGTGAAGGAATTGTTTGTGCAGCCGGCCGCAAGCGATGCAGGAACAGCGATAGGCGCCGCGTCGTATGTTGCAAACGAAGCGGGCGACAGGATAGAAAAACTGGAGCATGTTTATCTCGGCCCTTCATATACTCCAGAAGAATGCATCGAAGCCTGCAAAAAACACCCCCAAAAACCTGCCTGGGAAATTATCGGTAATGCCCCTGAAACGGCGGCAAAGATTCTTGCTGAAGGGAGTCCAGTCGCATGGTTTCAGGGAAGAATGGAATTCGGGCCGCGTGCCCTCGGGAACAGGAGCATTCTCGGAGATCCGAGCAGGCCGGGCATCGCCGAGCGGATAAATTCCCAGATCAAATACAGGGAGCGCTGGCGTCCGTTCTGCCCGAGTATTCTTGACTCTGCAGCAAGGGATATATTGCAGACGGATCATCCAGCGCCGTACATGACTTTCACTTTTTCCGTTGCCGAGCGCTGGAAGGGGAGAATTCCTGAAGTTGTTCACAAAGATGGCACGGCCCGCGCCCAGATTGTGAGCGAAAATACAAACCCGAAATATTACGCACTGATCAAAGAGCTTGAAAGATTGAGAGGAATACCGGTTGTTCTCAATACTTCATTGAACCGCAGGGGAGAACCGATGGTCTGCAGCCCGGAGGATGCCTTAAATATGTTTTTCGGATCGGATCTGCAGTACCTTATAATGGAAGATATTCTGATCGTAAAAAAGAGCTGAAGCAGGATTATTCCTCAAGCAGGTCTTCGATCACACGGCAAGCAAAGTCTGCGCCTCCCTGCCGGCTCTTCATATATTTCCCGGCTCCGGATATGACCTTTTTGCGGGGTGGGGGATTCTCCATGATTTCAACCAGGGCATCCGAAACACCCTTCCAGTCTTCAGCAACACGAAGAAGACCTTCATTTACTATTTCAGAGCCCACCCACGAAAAGTTATCTCGAAAGGGGCCGGTCACTGGAATCACTCCGTAGTTTAAGGCTTCAAGAAAATTCTGACCTCCTAAGGGTACAAGGCTTCCACCAACAAACGCCGCGCTTGCATTTTTATAAGCGAGAGTAAGTTCTCCAAAAGTATCCCAGAGAATCACGCTTCTTCTTGCGGCGCGTTCATCCGTATTTGTCCTGAGAGCCCATTTGATATTCATCCGGTCCAGGGTTTTACTCCAGTATTTTATTCTATGCATATGTCTGGGGAAAAGACCTATTACCGTTTCAGGTTTTCTTTTAAGGATATCGAGGA
>JAHJQU010000201.1 GCA_018819005.1 Pseudomonadota bacterium
GATCGATACCGCAATAGTTCTTGTGTTGTTGATTGTAAAATCTCATAGTGTGGCCTCCTTTGGATGAAGGGTTATTGGTATCTGGATAAATTCCATATTATCCCTTCATCTGAGGGAAGGCCATAACTAGTATCAAGGCACAGTTACTTTACCAGGCTGGCCTGTCAAACGAGATTGCTGTTCATCAGGCAAAATACAACCTTGAAAACACCCGTTCCAATATACCGACACTCCGGACTGGACTTGAGGAGGCCATGAACCGTCTTGCTGTGCTGATGGGTGATAATCCAGGCGCGGTTCATGCCGAATTGAAGGAACAGAAGCCTGTTCCGGTAAGCCGGCCGGATCTTACCGTGGGAATACCCGCTGACGTATTGCGGCAGAGGCCTGACATTCGCCGGGCGGAACGTCAGCTTGCCGCACAAACTGCGAGGGTGGGTGTTGCCACTGCAGAGATGTATCCCAAAATTAACCTTACGGGTTCGATTGGCTTTGAATCCCTGACTCTTGATAATTTGATTACTCCAGGCAGCAGGACATATTCATTTGGTCCGCGAATCACATGGCCGATTTTCAAAGCCGGCTCGATCCGAAGCAACATTGAGGTGCAATCAGCTCTGCAAGAGCAGTATCTGATCCAGTATGAAACTGCTGTTCTCAATGCCCTGGAGGAAGTTGAAAATGCACTCATGGCATACATGGAAGAGCAGAATCGCCGGCAGTCATTGAGCGATGCAAAGCGAGCCGCTTCACTGGCAGCAAATTTGGCACAGGACCAGTATAAGGCCGGATTGACGGATTTTACAAATGTGCTGGATGCGCAAAGGGCGCTTCTGTCATTTGAAGATCAGTTGATTCAGAACGAAGAGAACATTATATCCAACCTGATTCGCCTTTATAAAGCACTTGGGGGGGGCTGGACATCTTTGTCTCCTGTCGATATCAATCCGGGATCTAATAAATAGGAATTTGATAATATGAACAGCATAAACGATAAAAACAATTCCGATATAAACCGGACCTTAAATATTAATTCCAAATCAGGGCGCAGTAAACACCCGATTCGATGGATTATTTGGCTGTTAATTGCGATTGTGGTTGCATTTGCGGTGATCAAATTTGGAACGGGTAGCAGCGCCGACAAGGTGGAATACAAGACCGAAACTGTGCAGCGCGGAGACCTCATTATAAGCGTAGCTACCACCGGCACGCTCCAGCCGACCAATCAGGTTGACGTCGGTTCTGAGCTTTCGGGAATCGTAAGGACGGTCGAAGCGGACTACAACGACATTGTGAAAGTCGGCCAGATTCTGGCAAAACTTGATACTTCAAGGCTTGAGGCCCAGGTTCAGCAGAGTAAAGCCTCACTGGAAGCGGCAATAGCCAAAGTGAGGCAGGTACAGGCGACAGTTAAGGAGGCAGGCAATTCACTTGATAGGCTGAAGCGGGTCGGAGAATTGAGCGGTAACAAGTTGTCGTCTCAACACGATATCGATGCTGCGGAAGCGGCTCTTGAACGTTCTCTGGCAGATAAAACAGCTGCCAGAGCTTCTGTATCGCAGGCTGAAGCAAACCTCAGAATTGTCCAGACTGATCTCTCGAAAGCAGTAATCTATTCGCCGATAAAAGGCATAGTCCTGAAACGTTCTGTTGAACCCGGTCAGACCGTTGCGGCATCGTTGCAGGCTCCTGTTTTGTTCACTCTTGCCGAAGATCTTACCAAGATGGAACTCCGTGTTGATGTCGATGAGGCCGATGTGGACAAGGTGAAGAAGGATCAGAAGGCCACATTTACGGTTGATGGTTATCCGGACCGCATTTTCACGGCTCAGATTACACAGGTCCGCTACGGATCAAAAATAGTAAGTGGAGTCGTAACTTATGAAACCATACTGAATGTTGACAATTCAGACTTATCATTGAGGCCGGGCATGACTGCCACAGCAAATATAGTGGTAAATAAAATTGAAAATTCGGTTCTGATTCCGAATGCCGCCATTCGTTTCATTCCTCCGACAAAAGAGAATGAAACATTGTCCGGGAGCAACAGCATAATCGGCAAGCTCTTCCCCAGGCCCAGAAGACAACAGACAAAACAAAAAAAAGATACAAAAGTCGACAGGAAAAAGTCAAGAGTCTGGACTCTGAAGGACGGGCAGCTTTCCGAGGTTTCTGTAGTGATCGGCGAGAGCGACGGAATAATGACCGAAGTAACCGGAGGAGATATTGAGCCCGGAATGAAGGTTGTTATTGACACGATAAGGACCGGACAATGATTACGCCTGCTTCCGGAACCGGCAACATGTCTCCTGTCTTAGAGCTTAATGGTGTGACCAGGATATACGGAACCGGCACGGCTGCTGTCAGCGCGCTGCAGGGTATAGATCTGCGGATTGATCATGGAGATTTTGTTGCGGTAATGGGCCCGAGCGGGTCCGGCAAGTCAACATGCATGAATATCCTGGGCTGTCTGGACACCCCATCATCAGGCATCTACAGGTTTAAAGGAGTTGAAGTCGGAAAGCTGTCCCGTGACCAGCGCGCGCTTTTGCGCCGTCATTATCTGGGATTTGTCTTTCAGGGATTCAATCTTTTAAACCGCACGTCCGCATTGGAGAACGTCGAACTTCCTCTAATCTATCGCGGAACCCCTGCGGCAGAGCGTCGGGAAATGGCGCGCAAAGCTCTTGCAGCCGTAGGACTCAATGGCTGGGAAACCCACACCCCCGCAGAACTTTCGGGCGGTCAGCAGCAACGAGTGGCTATAGCCCGCGCCATTGTTGCATCCCCTGAAGTGCTTTTTGCCGATGAACCAACAGGGAATCTCGATTCGGCCCGGAGCCGTGAAATTATGGAGCTTATGACCGATTTCAACCGTGATCGGGGCATTACCATAGTAATGGTGACCCACGATTCTGATATGGCATCATATGCGAGAAGGATTGTCCGCTTCATGGATGGAATCATTGATAAAGAGGAGCAAAACGGGGGAGCGAATAATGTTTCTTGAAACGATTCTTATAGCCATGTGCGAAATTCGACGCAATGTCATGCGGTCATCGCTCACGATCCTCGGCATCGTTATCGGAGTTGCTTCGGTTATTACAATGGTGACTGTAGGTGACGGGGCGACAAAGCAGGTAGCCTACGAAATATCAAGCCTCGGAACCAATCTGATTGATATACATCCCGGGCAGAGCTTCCGCGGATCCGGCGGAACTCGTTCAGGTGCTCCTATGTTTAAAATTACCGATGCAGAAGCGATTGCAAGAGATATTTCGGGATTGGCAGGTGTTGCACCTGTCACCGGTCGGGGCACTCAGGCCATTCGCGGAAATGATAACTGGGCTACAATAATTACAGGGAGTACTAATGACTATCTGAAGGTAAGGAACTGGACTCTGGCAAGCGGACGCCAGTTTACCGACGGAGAGTTGAGGGCCGGGGCGGCTGTATGCATCATCGGCGCCACAATCCGCAAACAGCTTTTCGGGGAACAGGACCCGGTTGGGTACACAATTCGTCTTGAAAAAATTTCATGTCAGGTTGTTGGGGTGTTCAAAGCGAAGGGCCAGTCAGGCTTCGGAACGGATCAGGATGATTTTGTGCTGATGCCTTTGCGTACTGTGCAGCGGCGTATTGTGGGCAAAAGTGATATCAGTTCGATTGCGGTATCTGCTCAAGACGGGGTTTCGACGGAAAAGGTAAAAGCGGATATAGAGCGGCTGCTGCGAGAACGGCGGAAAACAGGGAAAAACGAAGAAGAAGATTTTCACGTCAGAGATATGCAGGAAATAGTAAAAACACTTACCGGGACAACAAGGTTGCTGACGACACTTCTGGGTGCCGTGGCTGCTGTCAGCCTACTTGTAGGGGGAATAGGCATCATGAACATTATGCTGGTTTCGGTTACGGAGAGAACCCGCGAAATCGGCATCCGGCTTGCCATAGGAGCAATGGAAAAACAGGTTCTGATGCAGTTCCTTATCGAGGCGGTTGTTCTTTCATGCTTCGGGGGTTTAATAGGAATAATTCTCGGGATCGCGGCTGCCGCCGCCGGAGCAAGCGCCCTGAAGGTACCCCTTATTCTTAACATTGGAATAATTGTCATTGCATTTGTGTTTTCTGCCGCAGTGGGTGTAGTCTTCGGGTACTTTCCCGCAAGGAAGGCCGCATTGCTTGATCCTATCGAAGCACTTCGCCATGAATAAATGCTGTTCCTGTTCAGCTTTGGGCAATAAAGCCCAATATGCCATGGATTATCGCACAAAAAACCAGGACAACGCCTGTTTTTTTGTGCACTCCAAATGGTACTTTGATATAATGAAGACCGGATAGAAGCTGAAATAAAAGCAAAATCAGATTAACCAGGCCTCCGATCAGGATTATTGAAACGCCTCCAATATTCATAAATATATCCCCCGAAACAGTATATAGTGAATAGCCGACAATTCAGAATCATTTCAAAACGAATCTGAGATGCCATGGATTCAAGAGTTCATGGTTCAAGTAACCCTCGACCCCTTGATTATCATTTCACACTAATGCCTGCTTTTGTAATTCCGGCACTTCCGTGAATATTGCAGTTTGCTTCAGCTTCTATCTGAGCAGGCTCATCAACCGTATATTTTATTTCTCTTGTGAAATTTTCTGATTCGGGTGTCTTGGTTGCCGAAAAATCCCACCTTGCCACCTCTTTTCCGTTTATCTTTAAATACACCCAGTTGGTGTGATGGAACATGTTATTTCCGATATGTGTCACATCCACTTTTATAGTGACTTCGGTGCCTTTTGGAACTGATTCGGGGGCTGTTAATGATACAGAGGATTTACTCGCAAATGCGATGCCGAGTGAAAGGAAAAAAAACAGAGAAAAAAACAGCATTAACCTGATAATCTTTTTCATAGTGAAGGTCTCCTTTTTATTATTTGCTTTAATGTAGTTTTCCCCTTGAAAGCGAGAGGAATATCCCGCCGGTGCACAGAACAGCGAAAATCAGCAATGCCAGTCTGAAGCTTGTTATAAAAGCAGGATAATATTCAGATGTAATCTGGACTCTTCCGATCATAAGAGCAAATATAAGTGTTACAATTCCCATACTCAACATCTGTCCAAGAAGGCGCATTGTTCCAACCGAACCGGAAGCTGTCCCGTAGAGCCTTTTTTCAACGCTTCCCATAATGGCATTCATGTTAGGGGAAGAAAAAAGAGCAAAACCGAACCCGAGAAGCATTAAGCATCCGGCGATAACTTTCAGATCCGTGTTTTCATCAATAAAGGACATAAAAAACAGACCCACACCTGTTATAGCCATTCCTATAGATGCAATAATGCGCGGCTCGATCCTGTCTGAAATCCTTCCTGCGACCGGCGAGAAAACGGCCATTATGACAGGCTGTGACATCAGTATAATTCCGGCATCCCTTGGTGACAGTGCCTTTATGTACTGCAGAAAAAGACTTGTCAGAAATGTTACGGAAAAAGTTGCGCTGTAGTTTATAAGGGCCGCAAGGCATGAAAAAGCGAATACCCTGTTTGTCCTGAAAAGAGCCACTTCAAAAACCGGGTGCTCAACTCTGTTTTCCCATTTGAAAAACAGGAAAAGCCCGAAGAAGCCGGTTATGATTAAACCGTAGCCGGATATTCCGGGAAGGAGTGTAACCCC
>JAHJQU010000202.1 GCA_018819005.1 Pseudomonadota bacterium
ATGGAGAAGGAGTAGGATTATATGATAAGTAAGGAACTCAGCGAAACTCTTGGCCATGCGGTTAAAGAGGCGAAAAAGAGGCGCCATGAATATGTCGGCACGGAGCATCTTCTTTTTGCAATTATGCATGACAATACGGGTGTTGACATAATTGAAAACTGCGGCGGAAATATCGAAAACCTTTCTCACTCGCTTGAGAATTTTTTTAGAATGAGGGTCGAGACTGTTCCCGAGGGCGTTAAATATGTTTTGCAACAGACTACAGGCTTCCAGAGAGTAATACAGAGAGCATTCAACCAGGCCCGTTCTTCTGAAAAACAGGAGGTTGAAGTCGGCGATATCCTTGCGGCCATTTTCGATGAAAAAGATTCATATGCGGAGTATTTTCTAAGCCTTGAAGGCGTTTCCCGTCTTGATGTTTTAAACTACATATCCCATGATATTTCAAAAACCGGCTTTCAGGAGGGACCGGGCGGATTTGCCAAAACTGAAAAGACAGACAGGAAGAAAAAACCCGATTTTCTGGAATCATTTACAATTGATCTGATTAAAATGGCAGCCGGGGGCAAGCTTGACCCCCTTATTGGCCGTGATCTCGAAATTGAAAGAACTCTGCAGGTGCTTTGCAGAAGAAGGAAGAACAACCCTGTTTTTGTGGGCGACCCCGGCGTTGGGAAAACTGCGCTTGCCGAAGGTCTTGCACAGAAAATATTTAAAGGGGATGTTCCTGACGCACTCAAAGATGTCCGTATTTTTTCTCTTGATATGGGTTCGGTTCTTGCGGGTACGAAATTCAGAGGTGATTTTGAGCAGCGGATGAAAGGAGTTATTTCCGAGCTCCAGAGCAGGAAAAACTCTGTACTGTTCATTGATGAAATACACACCATTGTCGGAGCCGGCGCGACAAGCAGCGGCTCCATGGACGCATCCAATATTTTAAAGCCCGCTCTTGCAACAGGTGAACTGCGCTGCATAGGGTCAACGACTTACGAGGAATATAAAAACTATTTTACAAAAGACAGGGCATTGGCACGCCGCTTCGAAAAAATAGAAGTTCCGGAGCCGACGGTCTCCGAAACCATCCGGATATTAAAAGGCCTGAAATTAAATTATGAGGAGCATCACGGTATTGAATATACCGATGCGGCTCTGAAAGCGGCAGCCGAACTATCGGCAAAGCATGTAAACGACAGGTACCTTCCCGATAAGGCCATCGATGTTATAGACGAGGCCGGGGCTTTTGTTAAATTTTCCGGCTCTTCACACAGAAAAAAAATACATCCTGCCGACATCGAAAAGATAGTGGCAAAAATGGCAAGGATACCGGAGAATAGTGTATCCGCATCAGACAGGTCGAAGCTCGAGAATCTCGGGGATAGGCTGAAGGGAGTTGTCTTCGGCCAGGACGGCGCGATCAAATCTCTTGTGACGTCCATCAAGCGTTCAAGGGCCGGGCTCGGAATTCCAACCCGTCCTGTCGGTTCTTTTCTGTTTACGGGTCCGACCGGAGTAGGCAAAACGGAAGTGGCAAGGCAGCTCGCGGCCATCATGGGAATAGAGTTCATGCGGTTTGACATGAGCGAATATATGGAAAAACATGCCGTGGCTCGCCTGATAGGAGCTCCGCCCGGCTATATAGGCTTTGACCAGGGAGGCCTCCTGACCGACGGAGTGCGCAAACACCCGCACTGTGTTCTGCTGTTTGACGAAATAGAAAAAGCCCATCCGGATCTTTTTAATATCCTTCTCCAGGTTCTTGATCATGCGACTTTGACGGATAACAATGGTAAAAAAGCCGATTTCAGGAATGTAGTAATAATCATGACATCAAATGCCGGAGCGCGTGAAATGAGCGCACTGACAATCGGTTTCGGGGAGGTCAGGTATGATCCTGAGAGCAAGGGGAAAAAGGCGGTCGAGAACATTTTCAGCCCTGAATTCAGAAACCGGCTTGATGATATAATTAATTTTAAACCTCTTACTCCGGAAATAATGGAGATGGTGGTCGATAAGTTCATGAAAGAGCTTAAAGAGCAGCTTGCGGCAAAAAAAGTTTCCCTCTCATACTCCGGCGCATTAAGAACCTGGCTTGCAAACAAAGGACATGATCCGAGATACGGAGCAAGGCCTCTTTCGAGGGTGCTTCAGACCGAAATCAAGGATATTCTTTCGGACGAGATTCTGTTCGGGAAGCTTCGGAAAGG
>JAHJQU010000021.1 GCA_018819005.1 Pseudomonadota bacterium
CTCATAATCCCGCAGAAGAGGCTCATTAAAATTCTTTCCGAAATTAAAAAGCAGATCCCCTGGGTGACAAGAGTCGGTGTATATGCCAATGCCAAAAGTCTGAATTTAAAAACATCCGATGAACTGCGAGAATTAAAGGCACACGGAATAGGCATTGCCTACATGGGACTTGAAACAGGTGATGATGTCACTCTGAAAAACATAAAGAAGGGAGCGTCGTCCGAATATATGATCGCTATGGGGAAAAAAGCAAGGGAAGCCGGAATAAAGCTTTCAATAACGGTTCTTCTTGGAATTGCAGGCAGAGAGCGTTCGATCATTCACGCGGAAGAAACAGGAAGGGTGCTTTCTGCAATAGATCCGGAATACGTCGGCGCCTTAAGCCTCATGCTGATACCCGGAACTCCCCTGTATGATGATTACAAAGCCGGAAAATTTATCCTTATTGAACCGGATGAAATGTTGAAAGAGCTGCGCGCCATGATAAATGCCACCAATCTTTCAAAGGGCCAGTTCCACGCCAACCATGCCTCGAACTACCTTCCTATAAAAGCAAGACTCCCGAAGGAGAAAGAGGCGACTATAAAGCTTATCGACATGGCTCTCGCGGGCAAGGTATCATTAAAACCCGAATGGATGAGGGCTTTGTGACTTTTTACGAAGCCGTCAAAATTATTGCATCTGGTTTAAAAGAAGTGTAACTGCTCAAGTGGATAGGCTGTAGGCATTTAGGCTGTAGGTTTTTCGCTAACAGCCTACAGACTAAATGCCTACAGTCCAAACTCTAATTATTCCAAGGAGAATATAACATATGAACAAAGAAATTACTGAAAACCGCAACGATCTCAACCTTCTTTGCATAAACACGATTCGCTCGCTTTCGATGGACGCGGTCCAGAAGGCTAATTCAGGGCATCCGGGCGCCCCTATGGGCCTTGCTCCGGCTGCCTTTACGCTGTGGACCCGTATCCTGAAACACAATCCCTCAAATCCCGACTGGTTCAACAGGGACAGGTTTATCTTGTCAGGAGGCCATGCATCCATGCTTTTATACAGCATGCTTTACCTGACCGGATATGATCTTTCGCTCGAAGATATAAAGAATTTCAGACAGTGGGGCAGCAAAACTCCCGGGCATCCCGAATACAGGCACACCCCCGGAGTTGAAACAACAACAGGACCTCTCGGTCAGGGATTTGCAAACGGGGTTGGAATGGCAATGGCGGAAAGGCATCTTGCCGCATGCTACAACACGAAAGATCACGAAATAATCGATCATCATACTTTTGTTGTCTGCGGCGATGGCGATCTCATGGAAGGAATCACGTCCGAAGCGGCATCCCTTGCAGGACACCTCGGTCTTTCAAAGCTGATCTGCATCTATGACGACAATAAGATTTCGATTGAAGGCAGCACCGGCATTGCATTTACCGAGGATGTTGCAGCCAGGTTTAAATCTTATAACTGGCACGTCCAGAAAGTTGAAGACGGAAACAGTGTTGATGAAATCCTGAAAGCGCTCAAAAGAGCAAAGGCCGAAAAGAAAAGACCTTCCCTCATCATGCTGCGAACCCACATAGCATACGGGAGTCCCAACAAGCAGGATTCTGCGGAGGCGCACGGCGCTCCTCTCGGTGAAGAAGAGATCCGCCTTACAAAAAAGAACCTCGGATGCCCTGAAGATTCAGCCTTCTGTGTTCCGGATGATGCGCTTCTGTTCTGCCGTAAATGTATTGAAACAGGTAAGAAAGCCGAATCAAAATGGCTCAGGAAATTCAAGTCATATAAAAAGGAATTTCCGGACCTCGCCGCAAAATTCATGGATGCGATTAACGGAAAATTGCCGGAAGAATGGGATGCCGGGCTCCCTTCTTTTTCTGAAAAAGACGGGTCGATCGCGACGAGATCGGCATCCGGAAAAATCCTTAACGCCATAGCCGGAAAAGTAACGAACCTCATGGGCGGATCTGCAGACCTGGCCCCTTCGAATAATACGATTATAAAAAACTCATGCGATTTTCAAAAAGACAGCTACCACGGCCGGAACATACGCTTCGGAGTGAGAGAGCACGCAATGGGCGCAATTCTTTCAGGAATAGCCCTGCACAGTGGAATCCGGCCCTTCGGCGGAACATTCCTTGTTTTTGCGGATTATATGCGCCCTTCGATACGCCTTGCCGCGCTCATGAAGCTTCCGGTCATATACGTCTTTACCCACGACAGCATAGCGGTAGGTGAAGACGGCCCGACTCACCAGCCAGTCGAGCATCTATGCAGTTTACGGGCCATCCCGGGACTGACCGTCATAAGGCCCGCAGATGCAAACGAAACCAAAGAGGCCTGGCGATATGCCATAACGAACACGGGAGGTCCGGTAGCGCTTATTTTGAGCCGCCAGAATCTTCCTGTTATCGAAAGAACGGAGTCGAATCAGGCAAGCCTTCTTGAAAACGGAGCCTACATTCTTTTCGATTCAGATTCAAAGCCTTCCCTGATAATCATGGCAACAGGCTCGGAAGTTCATATTGCCCTTGTAGCGGCAAAATCCCTTACAGCAAAAGGTGTTTCAGTCAGAGTTGTAAGCATGCCGAGCCATGAGCTTTTCGAAAATACTTCCGCGGAATACAAAGAGAAGATCTTCCCTGCTGAAATATCAGCCCGGATATCAGTCGAAGCCGGAATCCCGATGGGATGGGAACGTTACACCTGGGAAAAAGGGGAAATTATAGGAATGACCGGATTCGGGGCATCGGCTCCGGGCGGAACACTGATGAAAAATTATGGTTTCACAGCCGACAATATAGTGCAAAAGGCGATGAAACTTATACAGCTTTAGATAGAGGAAACACTTCAAATGGATTTGAAAGTACTAACAACAACATTCATTATGGTTTTTCTCGCTGAACTGGGGGATAAAACGCAGCTTGCCACATTCTGCCTCACAGCCGATTGCGGCGATTCGAAACTTTCCGTGTTTCTGGGCTCGGCAGGCGCACTAGTTCTGTCTTCGCTTATCGCCGTTCTTCTGGGAGCGGCTTTCAGCAGGTTCATTCCGGCAAACTATATCAAAATAGCCGCCGGCATCTTTTTTGTCGCAGTAGGTCTCTGGACCCTCTATTCGGCGGTCAGGGTCGCCTGAGAGGTTCATGGTTTACTTATAGAGATCGGGCAAAAGGGAGTTTATAAAAATGTCTCATCGTGTGAGTTTGGTTACTGCGTTTATAGCCGCGCCGTAATCAGGCTCATCTGCTAC
>JAHJQU010000022.1 GCA_018819005.1 Pseudomonadota bacterium
CAGAAGGAGATCCTGAGGGAATTGGGCGTTCCCCCGCTCCCCGCTGCTTTTCCATGAAAATGTAGTGTATAAAATGGATGGCTCAAAATTGTATATAACTGATTATTAAGGGTAATTAGAAAATGGGGTGTCAAACTTCGGGGGCATGAGGCGCTTTACACGGCTAACGAATGGTTTCAGCAAAAAGGTTGAAAACCATGCCTATCATTTAGCCCTTCACTACATGTATTATAATTTTTGCAGGGTTCATAAGACCTTACGGGTTACTCCGGCGATGGAGGCGGGGATTGCGGATCATGTGTGGGATATAAAAGAAATTGTTGCATTAACAGACAAAGAATTATAGGCAATTATCCCCTTGGCAAACCCATTGTTGATTAGAAGATAAGCTTTATCAGAAAGGCCAACAACAGAAGAAAGATTGCAAAAAGATGGTCAATGTTTTCTCAAGACACTACCATAGGGCAATCCTTCGGACTCATTGAAGCCACACATTACATTCATGTTTTGTATGGCCTGACCAGAAGCACCTTTTATTACATTATCAATTGCACTTATCACAACACACATTCTTGTTTTCTTATCCACACTAAAACCGATGTCACAGAAGTTTGTCCCCTCTACGTCTTTTACTTGTGGATAAACATCGTTATCTAAAATACGTATAAACGATTCATTCGCATACATCTTTTTATATAATTTATGAATGTCGTCCCATTCATATGCGTTTTTTAATTTTACATAACTCGTTGACAATATTCCATATTTGAATGGTAAGACATGTGGTGAAAAAGTCACCGTGACTTTTTCACCAAGCATATTGCACAATTCTTGTTCAATCTCTGGAATGTGTTGATGTTTACGACCTATTTTATAAGGTATAACATTCTGCTCTACGTCAATAGCCAAATTCACTCCATTAGGAAGTTTCCCCGCCCCCGACACCCCGGAAAGTACATCTATAACTATGCTCTGACTGTTATCAACAAGACGATTCTTTAATAATGGTGTCAATCCCAATATGGTAGCAGTAGGATAGCAACCAGGGTTAGCAACCAAAGTCGCATTTTTTATCTTATCCCGATAAAGTTCAGTTAAGCCGTAAATGGCTTTTTTAAGTAATTGCGGTTGTGTGTGGGCAAACTTGTACCATTCATCATAGAGATTCTTATCTTTTAATCGGAAGTCCGCGCTCAAGTCTATAAACTTTACGTCTTTCTTCTTTTTTGAAGATAAACTTGCTAACTCACCAGTTTTGTTTAAAGCCTCGCCGTGATGTTTATGCATAAATACCACATCACAATTGTCTATAATTTTGGCGGGATCATATTTTTCTGTATTTTTTTCAAGAATGCCATGAAGGAAGGGGTGTATTTTTTGTATATCTTCCCCTGCCTTGTCAGATACGAGCATTTTAATATTCACCCGATCATGTTGCAGAAGTAATTTAATCAGAGAACCCGAAGATAAGCTTCTGGCGCCAATTATACAGACATCAATTTTTTTCATTTCGATTTCAGCAAAACAGTTAGAGTTCTCAATTATAAAGCTCTCGCCTACACGATCTGAGCAACGAGAATAGGGCTTGCGACCTGCCGCGTGCTACAACATCCTCTTCTACACTTGGTTTCATTTCGCCTGTCTGCTGTTTAAAACAGCGGCACCACGATAAACGAAGATCCCCTGCATGTCAACATTTTTTTTCGTGTTGATTTCATTGATGTTTTTCAGTCTTTTTCTTCGGCGTAGTCTTAAGGAGGCATTTTACGGCCTCATCTCTGGTCTGTCAAGAAAAAATTCAAACTGAGTCACCACCGGATTCCGACATATTCCCCCCGGATTTTTCTTGTCCCGCCGCTTGCTTCCTGTTACAGTGAACCCGCTCGATCCGGAACGGCACGCAGGGCATGTGAACCGACGCAGTCCGGATATGGAAATAACGATATCAGGAGGTCCGTAATGGAAGAAAGGCTGTTCGATCTGAAGAAACTGGCCCGGTTTGGCGCCGAGCCCCAGAGAATCCTTCTCTACACCACCGAAAAAACCTTGAACGCCATGTGGTGCCTTGAACCGGGGCAGGAGGTGTTCCTCCACCGCCACCCGAACGCCGAAGACGTCTGGATCTGTCTCGAAGGGGATGAAGGGATCTATTTTGCCGGAGAGGGACAGGAGATCCCGATCCGGGAGGGGATGGCCATCCTCTCCCGGCCGGGTGATACCCACGGCATGAGGAACACGGGAAAGAAGCGCTTCGTCTTCGTCGGCGTCGTCGCGCCGGTCCCGGTGGAGACGGAAAAGCTCTGAACGCCGAATCTCATACCATCGATAGGAAGTGATGTCGAATGAAGCAGACGACTCTTTTAAAGAGATGCATTCTCGCTCCGGAGATA
>JAHJQU010000203.1 GCA_018819005.1 Pseudomonadota bacterium
GAACCGGATTCAAAAAAACCCCTAATGTTGCGAGTCGTAATCGTCAACCCCAAGAGCGATCCGGGAGTATTACCGGGGGCGGGTGTGAGAGCACGCCCCTTTTTTATGCTTGGGACCAGGTTGAAAATAGGGTTGGAAATGGATTTTCAGGAAAAGAGAAAGGGGTCATATTTTCATCTAACCCCTTGATTTATTTGGTACGCCCGGCTGGAATCGAACCAGCGATCTTCAGCTCCGGAGGCTGACGCCCTATCCACTGGGCCACGGGCGCACAATTAAGTCAAAATTAGGTTATATGTGCTGAAAAGTCAAGTTTGAAAAAATAGCCTTTGCTTCGCCCACAACATACAAAGAGCCGGTGATGCAGATTACTTCATCTTTTGACGCCGTTTTAACGGCGTAATCGATAGCGCTTTTTATATCCGGCATGATCTTTATGTTTTTTACGATTCCTTTCGATGCTTCATAAAGCGCTTCGGGTTCCAGCGCCCTGTCAATTACCGGTTTTGTAAATATAGCCCTGCTGCATACGGACAGAATACTCTTTAACATGGCAGGATAAGGCTTATCATCAAGCATACCTGCAATAATTGTTATTTTTCTACCATAAAATTCTTTGGATAAAAACTTTGAAAGTGTGCGTGCAGCATCCAGATTGTGCGCACCGTCAAGAATTATACAGGGAGAAGTTGATACAATTTCAAGCCTTCCCGGCCATCTATTTTTAAACAAACCGGATCTTATTTGTTCAACCGGAAGGTCGATCTTTTCCCCGAGAATCTCGGAGGCTGCTAAAACAAGAGCCGCGTTTTCGATCTGATGAACTCCGCTCATGCCTGTCCGCATATCCGGCCAGACTTTTTCCATACCATGATATGTGAAGGTTCCATTTTTATTCTTTCGAGTTTTGAAACTTTCTCCAAGAAGATAAAAAGGAGCATTTTTTTTTGCAGCTATATTTTTCAGGACATTAATTGCATTTTTTTGCTTTGCCCCGGTGATCACCGGTGTTCTTTTTTTTATTATTCCGCCCTTTTCTCCTGCAATTTGTTCGATTGTATTGCCAAGATATGCTTTATGCTCTATTGAGATGTTTGTAATAATCGTTATGGCCGGTTTGATTATATTTGTGGCATCCAGCCTTCCCCCCATGCCAGTTTCAATGACGGCCCAGTCGACTTTTTCTTTGCTGAATTCGTATAAGGCCATAGCTGTTGAAAATTCGAAAAATGTAGGTTCACGTGATCCCCGATGAACATTATTTACGGCATTATATGATTCAACAACATTTTTATTTGATATTAAATGATGGTTTACCTGGATTCTTTCATTGAAAGTTACAAGGTGAGGCGATGTGAACAACCCTGTTTTATAACCAGCTTCTTGTAAAATTGCAGCAAGAGCGGATGCAACAGAGCCTTTTCCGTTTGTGCCTGCCACATGTATGCATGAATAGTTGTTCTGGGGATTTCCCAGAGCGGAAAGGACATTTTTTATTGTAGAAAGACCGAGCTTGATTCCAAACCTTCTCAATCCATACATAGAATCAAGACAATCTTTATAATCTTTATTCTCCATGGACTTGATCCTGCAGTACGATATTGTTAAAGGCAGATAAAAAAACCCGGCAAAATATCATTTTGCCGGGTTTTCTATTTACGATATTATTACCTTATCTTCTGTATTTATTTCTGGAAACAGCAATTCTTTCTCTTCTTAAAGCTTCGCGTTGTTTGCGACGCCTGAATTCACTCGGTTTTTCATAACTTTTTTTTAGCTTCAGTCTTTTGAAAAGGCCATCATTTTGAATCTTTTTTTTCAAAATGCGCATCGCTTTTTCAAGGTCATTATCAAAAACCTTGACTTGAATTTCCTTCAAATTTTTCGCCCCCTTCTTTTCACCAGAATAATATAGGCTTTTTGATCCCATTCTTAGTGTTTATTTAATGTACTTTAGAATTTATTCTTCTAACTTATAATTAATAGCTTGGCAAGAAAAATCGTTAACAAAAAAAATGATGTTACGGGGGTAATCAACGCATTTTGAACCGAAACAGTGAGCACATTCCCAGCCGAAGGTCTCGCCAATCGTCATGGCGGGCGGACTTGCGGCGGAGAATGCGAGCGAGTTAAAAACAGACACTATTCCCTGCGGTCTTGTGATTCCCCACTGTTTTTGGCGGGGAGCTTCAAACTTTTCCGCACAATTAAAGCTTTGAAATAAGTTCTGCCTGGACTTCTTTTACGCCAGGGGTGCCGTCAAGTGTAATATATTTTAAAGAGCCTGTTTTTTTCGCAATATCCTTAAAATAGTAAGATGATGCAAGTGTTCCGCTTTGTGCGTCATAATAAATATCATGGCGTTTGTTGATTGCCGATTCATCCTGATCGTCTGCTCTTGTTTTGAGATTGCCTCCGCAGACACGGCATTTGTCTCCATTCGGTTTTATCGCATCTATAAATATGTTATTGGGATGATTATTGTCCTTTTCACAAAGCCTGCGGCCCATTATTCTGTTTTTTGCAATCTGCCTGTCGAGTATAATTTCAACAACTATATCAAGCTTTATGTCGGCTTTTTTCAAAGATTCATCAAGTTTGATTGCCTGATTCTTATTCCTGGGAAAACCGTCAAGAAGCCAGCCATTTTCACAATCAGGCTGTTTCATGCGGTCCAGTATCATAGGAATCGTAATTTCATCGGGTACCAAATCACCCTTGTCTATATATGCCTTGGCTTTTGCGCCGAGTTCGGTTCCTTTCGAGATGTTTTCGCGAAATATTGCACCTGATTCAATGTGCGGAGTCTTGTATTTATCCTTTAAAATAGCCCCCTGAGTTCCCTTGCCGCTGCCATTCGGTCCGAAAAACAAAATGTTCATGTTGGTTCTCCTTTTTCTTGGTTATATTTTTCATCCTGTAAAGATTCCTGATACATTGCTTTAAAACATATTATTATATTCTATCTATGCTGTTTCGATGATTGAAGTTCCCCGCCGCAAGTCCGCCCGCCATGACGATTGGCGGGACCTTCGGCGGGGAATGCGCACGCTGTTTCAGTTCACATGAGGATCTTGTTCGGTTTTATGTGTCCTGGTTTAATTATAGAAACGACTTTATATTGTCAAGGATTAGGATGAAAATCGAGCATCAAAAAAATAACAAAAAAGAGCAGTTTATCGATTGATCGACAGATTATTAATAAGATTATCTGCTGAAATTGCTTTTTATCAGCTCTTTTACCAGAGAAAAAGCCTCCTCACGATTTTTTATATCGTTTGAAATCCTTGACTCTTCAACAACAGATAAGATTCTTTTAAATAAAGGTGAAGGCGACAGGCCAAACTTTTCAATAAGGTCATTACCGGTAATCAGCCGCGGTTCCGTTTTTTTAACCTTATAGACCGAAAAAAACTCATTTAGAATATACGATGCGAAACTTAAAAAATCTTCATTTCTTTTATCTTTGTTTGCTTTTCCTTTTATGTCGGCAATTGTGTGAAATAGAATATCCGGAGTCATATCCCCGCATTTAATAAAAAAACGAGTCAAACTTCTTTTTGAAAGGGAATCTTTATCGCCGGAGTTATAAAGATTAAGAGCAGCAATATGGTTTCTGATTATAAAATCAATATAATCAGACTCAATATTTGATAATTTTAATCTTTTTGATACCCGTTTTGCCATCTCAGCACCGATTATATCATGGCCAAAAAAATGAATATTCCCGCCATCTCCAACTGTTAGAGTGAACGGTTTCCCTATGTCATGGAGCAGTATTGAATATTTTAAAAGTGCCGATCTTTCTTTGTCCATATCCGGTATTGTTAAGCTCATTGATCCTGTATTGAATTTTTTTTCATTCAATAGAATTTCAAGCTGACTGAATGCGTTTAAAGAATGATCCAGCACGTCATATGCATGGTGCTTGTTTTGTTTGCATCCCTGTAGGGCTGTCAGTTCAGGAAAGATTTCAAAAAGAAGCCCGGTTTCATACATTTGATGAATATAATCATATGATTTCGGGTAGGAAAATATTTTGAAAAGTTCGGCTTTTATACGCTCCCCCGCTGCCTTTGTAATGAGTTTAACATTATTAACTAAGACATGGGCGGTTTCAGATTCTATTTCAAAATCAAGCATTGTTGCTATCCGGTAAGCCCTGATCAGGCGGACAGGATCTTTTTTGAAAATCTCTTTTGAAACCATTCTAATTTTTTTTATTGAAAGATCTTTTATTCCTTCAAACAGGTCTATAATTTTTCCCGAAAAAAGATCATAGCCAATTGCATTAATGGTAAAATCTCTTTTTGCAAGATCATCTTCAATTGTTTTTGCTTCAATTGCTGAGATATCGAAAATGGTGCTTTCTGCAATGACCCTGAATATTGTTTGATTCTGTTTCCCGATTTTAACGACATGTCCGCTGCAGCGCTTAGCAAGATTGCATGCATATTTATCAGGGGATTCAAGAACAACTATGTCATAGTCGGAAGGGGATCTGCCTAAAAGAAGATCCCTTATAGAACCACCGACAATGTACGCGCCTTTGAGTTTTGGAATAACCGGATCAAATTTTATCATATGCTTATAATAGACATTTTTTATAATAATTTCTTGCCATAATGGATTTAATAATATATTCAAAACCAAGATCAAATATTACTTGCTTGTTTATCTGATTATTTTTTGTATTTAAAGGATTATCAGAAAAATATCAAAAAGATAAAATTCTTGACACATATAAAATCATGGTATAGATTCAACACCGTCTAAATACATCAAGCCCGCCTTTTGGGGAGAATGCCTAAACCTAATTATCTGATGAATGCCACTTTACGTCAATATTCCTCCATAGTGATAAATTCAGATTTTATTCCTGATTTGCGGGCGATGAAAAAAAATATATATTTCCAAGTCTTGGTTTTGCAGGTTTTTAATATAATATTATGGTTTTTCTGTCCAAATAATTTTAGCACTAATTATTTAAGGTAAAGAGGTAAGGGTTAATGAATATTGTTGAGTTGAAAAATAAAAAGATCAAAGAACTGACCCAGATGGCCAAAAGCTTGAACATCGATGGGGCTGCCGGCATGAGAAAACAGGAGTTAATTTTTGCTCTGATCCAGAGTCAAATAGAGAAGAATGGTTTGATTTATGGTGAAGGGACTCTAGAAATTCTTCCCGACGGCTTTGGATTTTTAAGAGCCCCCAGTTATAACTATTTACCCGGCCCTGATGATATTTATGTGTCTCCTTCACAAATTAGGCGCTTTAATCTCAGGACCGGCGATATTGTATCCGGGCAGATCAGGCAGCCGAAGGAGTCAGAACGCTACTTTGCTTTACTCAAAGTTGAGGCAGTAAACTATGAAGATCCTGAGGTTGCAAGAGATAAAATTCTTTTTGATAACTTAACACCTCTATATCCCAACAGGAAAATAAACATTGAAAATGATGCTGAAAATTATTCTATGCGAATAATGGATCTTATGATCCCCATTGGTTTTGGCCAGAGAGGGCTCATAGTTTCACCTCCAAGAGCCGGGAAAACGATGCTTCTCCAGAATATAGCCAACAGCATTATCGCCAGTCATAAGGAAGTGATACCATTTATACTTCTTATTGACGAGCGGCCTGAAGAAGTTACGGACATGGAGCGTACTGTTAAGGCTGAAGTCATAAGTTCGACTTTTGACGAGCCCGCTGAAAGACATGTTCAGGTAGCTGAAATGGTCATTGAAAAAGCAAAACGACTTGTTGAACACAAAAAAGATGTTGTTATTTTATTAGACAGCATAACTAGACTTGCCCGTGCATATAATTCAGTTATGCCCCCAAGCGGAAAAATCCTCTCCGGGGGTGTAGATTCAAATGCTCTCCAACGTCCGAAACGTTTTTTTGGTGCAGCGAGAAATATCGAGGAAGGAGGGAGTCTTACCATTATTGCAACTGCCCTTGTTGATACCGGAAGCCGTATGGACGAAGTTATTTTTGAAGAATTCAAGGGTACGGGAAATATGGAAATACAGCTGGACAGAAGGCTTGCCGACAAGCGTGTGTACCCGGCATTTGATATTAAGAAATCGGGCACCAGGAAAGAGGAACTTCTTTTGTCCGAAGAGACTCTTAACAGGGTTTGGATTCTGAGGAAGCTTCTTTCTTCATTAAACCCGATTGACAGCCTTGAGTTTCTTCTTGAAAAAATGCGAGGATCAAAAAATAATGAAAATTTCTTAAAATCCATGAATGCATAAAGCATAAATAAAATATTGGGAGCAATAAAACCATGAAAAATGAAATTCATCCGGATTATGTTACGACTACTATTACATGTGCCTGTGGAAACGTTGTGGAAGTAGGCTCAACAAAACCTAATATAAAGGTTGAAATATGCTCAAAATGCCATCCCTTTTTTACGGGGAAACAAAAGCTGATAGATACTGCCGGTCGCATTGAGCGCTTCCGCAAGAAATATGAAAAATATAATGAAAAATAGGTATCAAATTACCTCCGGACAATTTTGCCGGAAAAAATTATTTTAATTTGAACCGAAACAGCGAGCGCCCGCCACACAGCAGTGGCGGACAAGCATTTCCCCGCTGCTTGCGGTGAGGAGATTCAATAAAAACAATAAACGCCCCGGATAATATTATGGGGCGTTTTTAAGCTTATAATCCAGGCAAAAGAACTTATGTATGACAAGCTCAAAGGTGTTGAAGAGCGTTTTATGGAACTTGAAACACTCTTAAGTGATCCCGAAATAATTAAAAATAGGGAAACATTCCAGAAGTATGTCCGTGAACACGCCGGATTGGCCAAAATAATATCTGTTTTCAGAACATACAAACAGAAAGTTGAAGAGCTTGAAGAAAGCATGAGCCTTTTGAGAGACGGAGACCCTGAGATAAAACAACTTGCGCGTGACGAAATTGAATCCCTTAGTCTAAAAAAAGAGAGTCTGGAAAATGAGCTGAAGAAACTTCTTGTTCCGAAAGATGCAAACGATGAAAAAAATGTCATTCTCGAAATACGGGCGGGGACGGGGGGAGAAGAAGCAGCTCTTTTTGTAAATGATCTTTTCAGGATGTACAGCAGGTATGCTGAAAATAAAAACTGGAAAGTCGAAGTAATGACGCATCATCCAACCGGAGTTGGCGGTTTGAAAGAAATAATTGCAATGATTCATGGAAAAAGTGCATACAGCTGTTTGAAATATGAAAGCGGCACCCATCGTGTCCAGCGTGTTCCAGCAACCGAGGCCCAGGGAAGAATACATACCTCGGCGGTAACAGTTGCAGTTTTGCCGGAAGCCGAAGAAGTTGAAATCAATATAGACCCGTTAGATATAAAAGTAGATGTATACCGTTCAACCGGTCCGGGTGGTCAGAGCGTAAATACTACAGATTCTGCCGTTCGCATTACTCATCTGCCGACAGGTCTTGTTGTAACTTGCCAGGATGAAAAATCCCAATTTAAAAATAAAAGCAAGGCGATGAAGGTGTTACGCGCCCGTCTTCTTGATAAAATGATAAGGGATCAGAACGAAAAGAGATCCGAGGAGCGAAAAAGCCAGGTAGGAAGTGGTGACAGAAGCGAAAGGATAAGGACATATAATTTCCCTCAAGCAAGAGTTACAGACCACAGAATCGGCCTAACGTTATACAGGCTGGAAGGTATTCTTCAGGGAGATATCGAGGAAATAATCAGTGAATTGAACTCCCATTATCAGGCTATATCGTTAAAGAATGCAGAATCAGCCAAAAGTAACTGATCCGGACTGGACGATAATTAAAATCCTCCAATGGACCACTTCTTATTTCAGATCAAACGTAATAGACAGCCCCAGGTCAACCGCCGAAATATTGCTCGCCCATACCCTTGGTTTAAAAAGAATTGATCTTTATTTAAGGTACGATCAGCCTCTTGTCAGAAGCGAGCTTGATTGCTTCAGGGCTTTAATAAAGCGAAGGATAAACAGGGAACCTGTCGCCTATATTGTCGGCTTAAAGGAATTCTGGAACATTGAACTCACTGTTACAAGAGAGGTTCTTATTCCCAGACCGGAAACCGAATGTCTTGTTGAGGAGGCTCTTTCTGCCTTGTCAAAAGAATCTTTTTATTCACCAAAAAGGGTTTTGGAAGTGGGTACCGGCTCAGGGGCCATTATTCTTGCATTAGCTTCGGAAAGGCCTGAACATAATTATTTCGCTTCTGATATTTCGGTTAAGGCAGTGTTACTTGCATTAAAAAATGCGGAAAAGCAGAGACTTGACAAAAAAATATGTTTTTTTTGCGGGAACTGGTTTCTTCCGCTAAAAGGAAAAGACAGATTGTTCGATATGGTTTTATCCAACCCTCCTTATATAAGGAAAGATGATATAAACAGCTTGCAACCGGAAATCAGCAGATTTGAGCCTTTAGTTGCTCTTGATGGCGGTGAAGACGGTCTTTTTCAAATAAGAAATATTATCAATTCTGTTCATCGATTTCTAAATTCCAAAGGATATCTAATAATTGAAATCGGACATGATCAGAAAGAAGCTGTCTATAAAGTCGCTGAAGAAACCGGTTGCTATCAAGATGTATATTTTCGAAAGGATTACAGCGGGTTTGACAGAATTATTTGTATGCAAAAGAGATGAAAACAGAAAGAGTGTATATTTAAAATTTTATATTTTAAAAAAATAATTGTTGCGGATATTAAATTAAATTGTTAACCAACACAGGTTAGAACAACAAACACGCTCTTGGACCTGCTTTATGGTGCTTTCATATTGTGTGAAAGTTTAAGGCGGGGTTGAATAGAGCGGTTGAATAACCAATACGAAAGGGAGAATTTTAATGGCTTATCTTACAATGAAAGAACTTCTTGAAGCAGGAGTACATTTCGGGCACCAGACAAAAAGATGGAACCCCAAGATGAAACCGTATATCTTCGGGGCAAGAAACGGTATTTACATAATTGATCTTCAGAAAACAGTCCGGATGTTTAAAACAGCTTATGATTTTGTAGTTGATACTGTTACAACCGGGAAATCGGTTCTTTTTGTTGGTACTAAGAAACAGGCAAAAGAGTCGATTTATGAAGAGGCAAATCGTTGCGAGATGTTTTATGTACATAACAGATGGCTTGGAGGCATGCTGACAAATTTTCAGACTATCAAACAAGGTATCGATCGGCTTAATTATTTGAATTCTATTCAGGTCGATGGTTCAATTAATCTTTTTCCTAAAAAAGAGAGATTAAAACATGAAAAAGAGAGAATAAAACTTGATAGCACCCTGGGCGGTATTCGTAATATGGGCGGCCTTCCAGGTGCTATATTCATAGTCGATCCCAAGAATGAGGCAATTGCGATTCGGGAAGGCAAACGCCTGAGAATTCCCATTGTTTCCATAGTTGACACAAACTGTGATCCAGATGATGTTGATTACATTATTCCCGGAAATGACGATGCAATTCGTTCAATCAGACTTATTTCTTCAAGAATGGCTGATGCCTGTATAGAAGGAAAAAGGCGGCTGTCTGAAAAACAGCAGGCTGAATCGGACAAGAAGATTGAAGAGGTAACCGAAACAACAGTAGTAAGGGCGGAATTAAAACCGGGAGAGAGAAAAGTTATATCTGATGGTTCTGACGGGCCTGTTATTGAAATAATTAAAAGAGCAGCTCCGGAAGTTATGGGAGATATTGAGAGCGAATAATTAGAGATTCGCTTTAATATGTAGAAACGGGAGATTATAATATGGTATCAATTGGTGCGGAAACTGTAAAAAAACTCCGGGAGAAGACCGGTGCAGGGATAATGGATTGCAAAGAAGCTCTTTCCGTATGTGAAGGAGACATGGATAAAGCTGTCGATCATCTGAGAAAGAAAGGACTTGCAACGGCAGCTAAAAGAGTCGGAAGGGTTATGGCAGAGGGAACAATACAGCCCTATATTCATATGGGTGGAAAGCTTGGTGTACTTGTTGAAATTAATTGCGAGACCGATTTCGTTGCAAAAAATGATGACTTTAAAGAGTTTGCAAAGAATGTTGCAATGCATATTGCTGCAACCAATCCTGTTGGTATCAGACGCGAAGATGTTACTCAGGAATTGATACAAAGAGAAATGGAGATCTATCGCGCTCAGGCAAGAGAGATGGGAAAACCTGAAAAAATGGTAGAGAAAATTGCCGAAGGAAAACTCGAAAAGTTTTTTAAGGATAGTTGCCTGATGAATCAGGCTTATGTACGGGATCCAAATATTACCATTTCGGATTTGTTGAACAACCTGATCGCAAAAATTGGAGAGAACATTACAATTAAACGCTTTGTGCGTTTTCAAATCGGAGAGTCTTAAAGCCTTGGCACTTCCCCAACACAAACGAGTTCTTCTTAAATTGAGCGGTGAAGCCCTGATGGGCGATCAGGGCTTTGGCATTAGTTCACAAGTTATTAAATATGTTGCTGAAGAGATCCGATCTATTGTCGATCTTGGAGTTCAAATAGCAATAGTTGTAGGTGGTGGGAATATTTTCAGAGGCATTGCCGCAAGCTCTTATGGGATGGACCGTACTTCTGCAGATCATATGGGAATGCTTGCTACTGTTATAAACAGCCTTGCTTTGCAGGACGCTCTTGAAAAAAAGGGAGTTGCTACACGCACACAGAGCGCCATATCTATGCATGAAGTTGCGGAGCCTTACATATTAAGGAGGGCTGTACGCCATCTTGAGAAAGGACGTGTTGTAATTTTTGCCGCAGGAACCGGCAATCCATATTTTACGACTGATACTGCAGCTGTTTTACGGGCGCAGGAAATACATGCTGAGATATTACTGAAAGCCACAAAAGTTGACGGTCTGTATGATTCGGATCCGGTCATTAATAAAGATGCCAAGTTTTTGAGAAGAGTCAAATACATGGAAGTTCTTGAGAAACAGCTTAAAGTAATGGATATGACTGCGATTTCTCTCGCAATGGATAATAAGCTACCACTTGCAATTTTTAATCTCAAAAAGAAGGGAAATATTAGAAAAGTTATATGCGGCGAAGATATTGGTACCCGTATAAACAGTTAAATGGATTTTATCCTTAAAAAAAGATTAACAACCCATCTTTAATACACATCAAATGAGGTAAAGCCCATGATCGAATCAGTATTTCAGGAAGCAAGGGAAAGTATGGGCAAGTCAATAACTGCCCTTCAGAATGAATTGAAAAGAGTAAGAACCGGGCGTGCTTCCTTATCCATTCTTGACGGGATAAGAGTTGATTATTACGGAACCCCGACTCCTCTTAATCAGATAGCATCGCTTTCCGTACCTGAAAGCCGGTTAATCACTCTTCAGCCCTGGGATGTTTCTGTGATAAAGGAGATTGAGAAGGCTATAATGAAATCCGATCTTGGCCTGACTCCTTCAAGTGACGGAAAGATTATTCGAATATCTATTCCGCCCCTGACAGAAGACAGAAGAAAAAAACTGGTTAAGGTTGTGAATAAAATGTGCGAGGAATACAAAGTTGCTGTTCGAAATATAAGGCGAGATGCAAACGAGCTTATTAAAGGCCTTAAAAAGGATGGAGAAATTTCAGAAGACGATGCCTTTAAAGCACAGGACCGGGTACAAAAGATAACAGATGAACAGATAAAGCTTATTGACAGCATCTATAAAGATAAAGAGAAAGAAATCCTTGAATTCTAGCACATCCTTCCATGTGCCCGAAGGTCTTGATATTTCAAAGCTTCCCAAACATATTGCTATTATTATGGATGGGAACGGCCGGTGGGCTGAAAAGCGCCTTATGAACAGAATCAGGGGGCATGAAGCAGGCGCTGAAACTGTTAGGGCAATTGTAAGAACCTGCCGCGAAATTGGAATTCCCATCCTAACCTTATTCGCGTTTTCCACAGAAAACTGGCAGCGACCTAAAATAGAGGTTGCAACCTTAATGGTGCTGCTGAAAAAATTCATTGATTCAGAACAAAATGAGATGATTGAAAACAACATTCGCCTCAATGCAATAGGACAGCTTGAAAAACTGCCTAAAGATGTCCGGATATCTTTGAAACGGACAATGGATTTGACGGGGAAAAATAAAGGAATGCTTCTCAATCTTGCTTTAAGTTACGGCGGAAGAGCGGAAATTGTAGATATGGTGAAGGTGCTCGCCGGCAAGGCAATAGATGGTAAAATGGATCCGCACTCAATAACGCCTGAAATTGTTGCGGATCATCTTTATACCGCTGGTATGCCGGATCCAGATCTTCTGATTCGGACAAGCGGAGAGATGCGCATAAGCAATTTTTTATTATGGCAGATTGCTTATACGGAGATATTTATCACTGATACATTGTGGCCTGATTTTGGCAGGGATGAATTTTTAAGTATTCTTATTGATTTTCAAAACCGCGAGCGCAGGTTTGGCAATGTTGTATGACAGGAATAAGTGTTAATATAACTATCGGCTCCATTCAGCCACAGCTTCAATTATCACTTTTTGGCTTTTAAAGGATACATGTCATGCATTTAAAGCGCTGGATTACAGGACTTGTAGCCCTTCCTCTTCTCATATTGCTTATAAGTAAAAGCGGAACCATCTTTTTTGCCATTGTTATCAGTATAATTTCAGTTATTGCCCTCCTGGAGTATTTTAAAATTGTGCTTTACCCGCAAAGCGACAATGGTTTTGGTTCAGTATCCATTCCTGCTTACTTAATTGGACTGATGATCATTTGTGGGGCTTATTATAATTCATTAAACATTGTTCCTGCATTAATTGTTTTGAATCTCCTTATTTCAAGCCTGATGTCGCTGAAAAAATTCGGAACAGATAAAAATGCTCCATGGCTGGTTGCAAAGCAGCTTATGGGATTAATTTATATTCCGCTATTTCTTTCATACCTTATATTGATCCGAAATACTTCTGAAGGGATTCCCTGGATTTACTTTATTCTGATTATAGTTTTTGCAGGTGATATCGGGGCATTGTATGCGGGTACTTATCTCGGGAGTCATAAGCTTTGTCCTGCAGTAAGCCCAGGAAAAACAATGGAAGGCTCAATAGGGGGGCTTACCGCGAATTTATGCGCAGGCGGTGTATTCAAGTATTTTTTTTTCCCTGAGTATTCATGGTGGGTTAGTATTCTTTTCTTTATTTTAGTAGGAGTTGCAGGGCAGCTCGGGGATCTTTTTGAATCGGAATTAAAGAGATCCGCCGGTGTTAAAGACTCCGGCGGATTATTGCCGGGTCATGGCGGTATCCTTGACCGTATAGATGCTCTTCTCTTTGCCGCCCCTGTCGCATGGTTTTTCAAGGAGTACCTGTTTTAGGCGTAACTGTTCAGGTAGATAGGCTGTAGGCAGTTAGCCTGTAGGAAGAAAATGAGTTGGCTGTTCCCGAATGCGACTCGAAAGCATTGGAGACCGAGAAGGCTCTGCGTGTCTTGATTCGGTCAATGCGTGACTAATAGCGTACAGCCTTCAGCCTAAACACCCGAGTAGTTACTTTTGGAAAGAGGATAAAGGGTTTTAACGTCATGAAATCTCTATCGATAATGGGCTCAACAGGGTCAATAGGTACAAATGCCCTGAAAATTGTCGAAATGTTTCCGGACAGGTTTTGCGTTAAGGTCCTTGCTGCAAAAAATAATATTTCTCTTCTTGCAGGACAAATTCAGAAATTTTCCCCCGATTTTGCTGTGGTCTTTGATGAAAAGAGCGCTGAGGAGCTGAAAAGGATTACAGCAAATAGTTGCGTTGAAATACTGTATGGGGATGACGGCTACAATGCCGCAGCATCGTACGAACCGGTAGATATGGTCATAGCGGCAATGGTAGGTTCAGCCGGTCTGATGCCCACCTTGTCGGCAATTGCTGCCGGAAAAAATATTGCGCTGGCCAATAAGGAAACTCTTGTAATGGCCGGAAAAATTGTCATGGAAAAGGCCGCGGAAAAAAATGTAAAGATACTTCCAATAGACAGCGAACATAGCGCAATTTTCCAATGTATCGCTGGGCATCGCAGGGAAGATATGGACAAGATACTCCTTACAGCTTCAGGAGGACCTTTTCTTAACCTGCCAATGGACGAGTTTAATAATATTAAACCGGAAGATACCATGAATCATCCTACCTGGGAAATGGGTAGAAAGATCAGTGTCGACTCAGCCACGCTTATGAATAAAGGGCTTGAGGTCATGGAAGCCGGACATCTTTTCGGGGTTTCTCCGGAAGATATTGAAGTAATTATTCATCCTCAGAGCGTGATTCATTCAATGGTATCCTATAAAGACGGGTCGGTTATTGCCCAGATGAGCATACCTGACATGAAAGGGGCGATAGCATATGCGATGTCTTATCCGGAACGACTTCCTCTCGGGCAACCGCTTCCTGATTTTAAATCTATCGGATCACTTACATTTCAAAAGCCTGATACCGGAAAATTTCCTTGTCTTGATCTTGCTTTTTCTGCAGGTAAAACAGGAGGAACCCTTCCTTCCGTTTTAAATGCCGCAAACGAAGTTGCTGTTGAAGCCTTCTTAAACAAACGCTTACATTTTACAGACATCCCGAAAGTTATCAGGAAAACGATGGAGAAGCATTTTGTTGTTGCAAATCCGGCACTTTCTGATATCCTTGATGCAGATTTTTGGGCCCGCAAAATTGCCGTGGAACAAATTCCTTAAGTGGTAATTGCCGGTCATGATGTTTATTGTGATCAGTCACTCCGTCACCTTCAAAAAAAAAATAGTATAATTTATTATGAGCACTGATATTTTTGCCTTTGTTATTGTTCTTGGCGTATTGGTTTTCTTCCATGAGCTTGGCCATTTCCTTATGGCCAGGCTTTTTGGCGTTGGAGTTGAGAAGTTTTCCCTTGGATTTGGCCCAAGATTATTTGGAAAAAAAATAGGGATAACGGATTATCGGGTTTCTGCTGTTCCTCTTGGCGGATATGTTAAAATGGTGGGCGAGGAGCCTGATGCCGAAATAGATCCTGCCGATGTTCCTATTTCATTCACACATAAGCATGTTCTAAAGAAGATATTAATAGTTGGCGCAGGACCTTTCTTCAATCTGGTTCTTGCTATAATTATATTATTCATAATTTTCCTTGTGTCGGGCATATTCATATTAAAGACCACCACAGGATCTGTTGAAAAAGGATCTCCGGCCGAAATAGCTGGCCTGATTAAAGGAGATCTTATCGAATCGATTGATGGGAAAAGCATTGCAGACTGGGAAGAGATGGCGGAAATCATTTCCGGAAGCAATGGGAAGAAGCTCTCCGTTTCTGTTCGCCGGAATGGTTCATCCGTTACGCTTGATGTATTGCCTGAACTTAAGACCGCAAAAAATATATTCGGGGAAGATGTTAAGCGCTATGCAATAGGAATTGCCTCAGCAGGTGATTTTTATTCAAAAAAGTTAAATCCTTTTCAGGCCCTGTTTGAAAGTGTCAGGCAGACATATAAGATTACAAAGTTAACAATAGTAAGCATTGCCAAGCTCATTCAGGGGACCGTTTCTGCAAAAACTCTTGGTGGCCCGCTAATGATCGCAGAAATGGCGGGGCAGCAGGCAAGAGAAGGGGTTGCCAATTTACTGTTCTTCATTGCGCTTTTGAGTATTAATCTGGCCGTACTGAATTTCCTTCCGATTCCGGTATTGGACGGCGGGCATTTGCTTTTCTTTTTTATAGAGGCTGCGATTGGAAAGCCGGTTAATACAAAGATGCGGGAAATTGCCCAGCAGGTTGGCATGTTTATTTTAATTGTTCTCATGATTTTCGTTTTTTATAACGACATTACGCGGATTTTTTTCAGTTGACAAAAGGAGTCGGGTAGAGGGAAACCATATACTATAACCCATATAATTATTAAAGAAAAAGTTATGCCGCACAGACTTGAGATCGCATTAAAACCGGATATGTTTGATGCCGAAGGGGAGGGTATCCGCCATAAGGCAAAAGATTATTTCGGTATTGAATTGTCAAAAGTTCGCACAATTTCTGTCATAACTATTGATGCTGCATTGACAGATGACCAGTTAAAGATGATTCAGGCTGCAATTTTTACAAATCCTGTTACTCAGATATCATCATATAATCCGTTGCCGGCAGAATTCGACTGGATTATATGGGTTGGCTACAGACCGGGAGTTAGAGATAATCCGGGGAGTACAGCAGTTGAAGCAATAGAAGATATACTGGGAATCAGTTTTTCTAATGAAGATGCTGTTTATACTTCAAAACGATTTTGTGTAAGTGGCCGTAATCTAGTTAGGCAGGATATTGAAAGAATAGCCTCAGAACTTCTTGCGAATGATATAATACAACAGTGTAGGATTTATTCAAAGACGGACTGGGACAGTTCAACCGGTATCGGTTATATTATTCCAAAGGTGATACTGAACCATGTTCCAACTGTTTCATCAGTTTCCATTGAAAATGATGAAGCCCTGAAAAAAATAAGCGACCAACGCAACCTTGCTCTCAATCCAAATGATATTCCTACCATAAGATCTTATTTTTTAAGACAGGATGTTTTAGCAAAACGCGCTCTGGTTGGCCTGTCCGAGCCAACCGATATTGAACTTGAATATATATCTCAGGCAAGAAGCGATCATTGCAACCACAATACATTCAGAGGATTGTTCTGGTACAAAGATCTTGAAACCGGACACCTTGAAACGGTCGATAATCTATTCAGAACATATATTGAAGCCCCGACACTTTACCTTAAAGATAGAAAACCGTGGGTCGTATCCGTATTATGGGATAATGCCGGGGCGGGGATTTTTGATGACAGGCATTATTATGTCATCACAGGTGAAACGCATAATTCGCCATCCAACATGGAGGCTTATGGCGGCGCAATAACAGGAATTGTAGGGGTTTACCGCGACCCTCTCGGAACGGGAAAAGGTTCCAAGCTGATCATGGGAAGTTACGGCTTCTGCGTCGGATACAGGGATTATGACGGACCTCTTACACCCCATCTTCATCCGAGGCGTCTTCTTGACGGCGTGATAGAAGGAGTTAGAGATGGAGGTAATAAAAGCGGGATCCCCACACCCTTTGGCCAGGTCCTTTTTCACCATGGATATATGGGAAAATGTCTCGTATTTGTGACTGCTTTAGGAATAATGCCGTCAATAATCCTGGGGGAACCTGCTGATCAGAAGAAAACGTCCCCCGGTGAGCTTGTTGTTATGTGTGGTGGCAGGGTGGGAAAAGATGGAATACACGGAGTAACGGCTTCATCAGAAGTTTTTTCTGAGAATACGCCTGCAGGTCATGTCCAGATAGGTGACCCGTACACACAGAAAAAAATGCATGATTTTCTCCTTGAGGCCCGTGATGAAGGGCTGATTATGTTTATAACAGATAACGGAGGAGGAGGACTGTCATCATCAATAGGTGAATCTGCCCGTTATTCAAATGGCTGCGAAATAGAGCTTGAAAAGGTACCCTTGAAATATGAAGGTCTTGACCAGTGGGAGATCTGGGTTTCGGAATCCCAGGAGCGCATGACCGTTGCCATCAGGCCGGAAAATCTCGGCAGGTTCCTTGAGCTTTCAGCAAAACATGCTGTTGAGAGCACTGCCATTGGGAGATACACCGATTCAGGAAAGATTCATATAAAATATAACAATAAAACATGTGCGTATGTTGATATGGATCTGCTTTCGGCCGGTTTTCCCCAGTGGGAGTTTGATGCTGTGTGGCAGCAACCTGAAAAGCGCGGTTTGTTTGAGCCTGTACTGAAAGAACCCCGTGATTATAATAAACTTTTGCTCGATCTTTTATCCCGCCCGAATATTTGCTCCAAGGAATGGATATGCAGGCAGTATGATCATGAAGTACAGGGCGGGAGCGTAATAAAACCGCTTGTGGGTGCAAACCGCGATATAAACAGCGATGCTGCGGTTATAAAACCTGTCCTGGATTCCAGAAAAGGTCTTGCTTTTTCCCAGGCTCTAATGCCCCAGTACTCTTCAATAGATGCTTATCATATGACAAGCTGTACTATTGACGAGGCTTTCCGCCGGCTTCTCTGTGTCGGAGGAGATCTGGAACATGTCGGAGGAGTGGATAATTTTTGCTGGCCCAGTATCCAGTATCATCCTGCAAATAATCCGGATGGACAATTTAAGGCAGCCCAGCTTGTGCGATCATGCAGGGCATTGTCTGAGATGTGCCTTGCGTACAAAATTCCCCTTTTATCAGGGAAAGACAGTATGTATGTCGACGGGCATCTTCCCGGACGGTACGGTGAAACCCACAAGGTTTCCGCTCTTGAAACGCTTCAATTCTCATCGGTATCCGTTATAAACGATATTCATAAATGTGTAACGATGGACAGCAAAATGCCCGGAGATCTGGTCTATGTACTGGGCACAACCCGCAATGAACTGGGTGCTTCGGAATATTACGAACATTTCGGTTACATCGGTTTAAATGTTCCGAAGGTTTTTCCGGATCAGTTTATAAAAATTTATAAGGCATTGGGAGATGGAATTGATAAGGGTCTAGTCGCTTCGGCGCATGGCATATACCGAGGAGGACTGGGAATACACCTTGCCATGGTTGCAATGGGTGGAAACCTTGGTATGAAAGTCGATATTGGTCTTGTCCCGGCTGAAGGGGCAGACCGTGGCGCTGTTCTTCTTTTTTCAGAATCACCCGGACGTATAATTGCTTCCATTGCGCCTGAAAACAAAAAAGATTTTGAAAACCTTTTCTTCGGGCTGCCATTCGCATGCGTGGGAACGGTAACAGAGAGTAAAGATTTTATTGTGGATGGACTTCAAGGCAGAAATCTTATTTCTGTCTCCGTTGATGATATGAGAAATGCCTGGAAAAAGCCTTTTGGAGACTTGATATGAGCGATGTGAAAGTCTTGGTGCTTGCCGGTTACGGCCTTAACTGCGACCATGAAACTGCTTATGCTTTTGAGCTGGCCGGAGCAAAAGCTGTCAGAGTCCATATGAATTCTCTTATTGATGGAACGATAAAACCGGAAGATTTTCATATAATGGCCTTTGTTGGAGGCTTTGGATGGGGCGATGATCATGGAGCCGGTGTTGTCCAGGCGGTTAAACTTAAGACAAAAATTGGGAATAAGATAATTGATTTCATCGGAAACGGCAATCTGGTCATAGGCATATGCAATGGATTTCAGGCTATTGTAAATATGGGACTTTTGCCCGGGTTTGATAATAATTATACTGCACGATCCGTTGCTCTTACTTTCAATGATTGCGGCAATTTCAGGGATGACTGGGTTTATCTCAAAGTAAACACCGCGTCTCCCTGTGTGTTTACAAAAGGGCTCGATAATATAGAGCTTCCCGTGCGGCATGGTGAAGGTAAATTTTACTCTGATGAGCCGACAATCAAACGGCTTGTTGAAAATAATCAGATAGCCATTCAGTATGCCTTGCCTGATTGGTCTGAAGCAGAAGGGAAATTTCCATATAATCCCAACGGGTCCATAAGAGATATTGCCGGAATATGTGATTTGAGCGGCCGCGTTTTTGGTCTTATGCCGCATCCTGAAGGATATAA
>JAHJQU010000204.1 GCA_018819005.1 Pseudomonadota bacterium
AAAAAGCCCTCCAGCTCATGCACAAAAACCGCCAAATCCCGGAGGATCAGAAATGATTTTGATGATAGACAATTTTGATTCATTCACATACAATCTTGTTCAATACATAAAACAGCTTGGAGCAGAGGTAAAGGTTGTCAGAAACAACGCGATGTCAGTACCGGATATCATATCTTTCATGCCATCCGGAATCGTAATCTCTCCCGGCCCGGGCCGTCCTGAATCAGCGGGCATATCAATTCCTGTTATAGAGCATTTTTCAGGAAAAATTCCAATACTCGGCGTGTGCCTTGGCCATCAGGCAATTGCGAAAGCTTTTGGAGGAAGTATCGTTTCCGCAAAAAAGCTCATGCACGGGAAGGTCTCGGACATAAAATCGGATGGCAAAAGCCTTTATAAAGGAATCCCGAACCCTTTCAAAGCCATGCGTTATCATTCCCTTGCAGTTTCAGGTGAGAATCTCCCCTCCTGCCTTGAAATAAGCTCCAAATCGGAAGAAGGCGAAATAATGGGATTACGGCACCGCAGTCATTCGACCGAAGGAGTTCAGTTTCACCCCGAATCGATAATGACTTCGGTCGGGAAGCGTCTGCTGAGGAATTTTTTGAATGGAATTAAGCAGTAAATAGTGAATAGTGGATAGTGGATCGGAAAAGCGAAACACAAACGACGAAGTTTGAAGTACGATATTCGGTATTCGATGTTCGAAAGGAGAGGATGCAAACATGTTTAGAGAAAATTTGAAAAAGATAATAGCGAGAAAAGACCTTTCGGAAACCGAAATGGCCCAGATGATAGCCGATATTTTTTCAGGGGAAATCACAGATGCCCAGGTGGGCGCTTTCATGGCAGCCCTTGCCACGAAGGGGGAAACTTTTGAAGAACTTGCGGGGGCGGCTTCCGCCATGCGTAAAAAAGCGCGGCGCATACAGACATCGGCAAAAACCGTAGTCGATACCTGCGGCACCGGCGGAGACGGAGCTAAGACTTTCAACATCTCAACAACAGCCGCCTTTGTCGTGGCAGGCTGTGGTGTTACAGTAGCAAAACACGGAAACCGATCCGTTTCGAGCCAGTGCGGAAGCGCTGACCTTCTCGAAGCTCTCGGCGTCAAGCTCGACACCGCCCCCGAGATCGTTGAGGAAGCCGTCCGGGAAACCGGGATAGGATTTCTCTTTGCGCCGCTTTATCACGGAGCCATGAAATACGCTGCAAAAGCAAGAAAGGAGATAGGCTTAAGAAGCATATTCAACATGCTCGGCCCCCTTACAAACCCGGCGTCGGCAAACTGCCAGCTTCTCGGCGTTTATGCTCCTGGGCTGACCGAAATGTTCGCGCAGGCTTTACGCATTCTGGGCGTAAAAAGAGCCTTTGTAGTTCACGGGCATGACGGTCTTGATGAAATCTCCGTCTGCGCTCCAACTAGAATTTCGGAATTAAACGACGGCTTGATACGCACTTATGATATTAATCCGGAACAGTTTTTCGATGAAATAGCTAAACCAGGCGATCTTGCTGGCGGAAGTCCGGGAGATAACGCCGAGATTACAAGAAGCATTTTAAACGGCGAAAAAGGTCCGAAACGAAATATAATTCTTATAAACGCGTCCGCGGCGCTTGTTGCAGCCGGTAAAGCGCCGAACCTGAAGGAAGGAATCTCCCTTGCAGAAAATTCTATAGACAGCGGCGCCGCAACAGCAAAGCTATACTCACTGGTCCGCTTCACGCAGGAAAACGGGTAATGGATTTTTTAGCAAAAATAGTCGAGCATAAAAAGATTGAGATCGAAGAAAGAAGGAAACTTGTTTCAGAAAGCCTGCTGCGTGATGAAGCAATAAAGTTTAAAAGACGCCCTTTCATGAAAAAATTATCGGAACCCGGTCCGTCCGGAATAAACATAATAGCAGAAATCAAACGGGCCTCTCCTTCAAAGGGCTTTTTATGTCCTGATCTTGACCCGGGGAAATATGCTGCGGAATACGAAAAGGGAGGAGCCGCCGCCATATCCGTTTTAACCGATAAATCTTTTTTCATGGCAAAGCCGGATGATTTGATTAGGGCAAGAGAGGCGTCTTCTCTTCCTGTTTTAAGGAAAGATTTCATAATATCATCTTACCAGATTTATGAAACATCGGCCATGGGAGCGGATGCTTTGCTTCTTATTGCAAGGATTCTGTCGAAACAGCAGATTAAAGATTATCTCGCTCTATCAAACGAGCTTGTAATGGATACGCTTGTTGAAGTCCACTCCGAAAAAGATCTTGAAACAGCATCAGATGCCGGAGCTAAGCTTATAGGAATAAACAACAGAAATCTGAGTTCCTTTGAAACAGATCCCGAAAATGCAATGCGCATCGCAGGGCTCCTTGAACCCGGGCAGATTGCCGTTGCCGCAAGCGGAATAAAAGGACGAAGGGATATTGAAAAAAATCTTTCTTTCGGTATTTATAATTTTCTCATTGGTGAGAGCATTGTAACATCAGGCAATCCGGCAGAGTTTATTAAATCTCTTCTTGCCCGGAAGGAGAATTAAAATGGAAATTGGAAAAGAACATAAATCGGCCGGCTTGAAATATATCCCCCAGGTAAAGATATGCGGCCTCACACGAATTAAAGATGCCGTTCAGTGCGCATATCTTGGCGCTGATGCCATTGGACTTGTTTTTTTTCCTGAAAGTCCGAGATTCGTTACGGACGACCTGGCCCGTGGAATATGCCTCGCGATTCCGAAGGGAATTAGTAGAGTGGGAGTTTTTGTAGATGAAACATTCTCGTCAATCATGCAAAAAGTCGAAAGATGCGGCATCAATGCCGTTCAGCTTCACGGGAATGAATCACCCGAACTTGCAACCGGTTTGCGGAAGGAAAATCTCATAGTTATAAAAGCTCTTTTTCATGCAAAAAAACCGGCCTTTGAAGACGCGGTAAATTACAGAGTATCTGCGTTTTTAGCAGAATGCGGAACAGGCGCCCTTCCGGGCGGAAACGCGTTGTCATGGGACTGGGAAAAGGCAAAAAACATTAGCGGAATATATCCGCTCATTCTGGCTGGAGGTCTTTCTCCGGAAAATGTTTGTC
>JAHJQU010000205.1 GCA_018819005.1 Pseudomonadota bacterium
TATCAAATTCGACGGGCCTGTAAAAAGTCTTCTCACACAAAGATCACGGAGGACACAAAGACAAACCTGAATGTTTTCAATAGGCCTTTCTTCGTGCCTTTGTGACTTCGTGTGAAAAATTATCTTTTCAGGAATGCAGTTCTCTCTCAAGCCTGCGGCTGTAATTAGACATGGTATAACAGCACACAAAATAAATCAAAGCTACAAAGATATAGGCTTCCGGACTGAACCCCATCCATGCCGGATCCGCAAGCGCTGTCCTTGTGGTCTTTAAAATCTCATAAAGAGCAATAATAACAACCAGTGATGTGTCCTTGAATGCCGATATCAATATGCCCACAGTGGGCGGAATAACAACCTTTAAAGCCTGGGGCAGAATGACCAGTCGCATTTTCTGGGCGTAATTTAACCCTAATGATTCCGCCGCTTCATATTGTCCTATTGTTATGGCCTGCAAGCCTCCCCTCACAACTTCAGCTATGTATGCTGCCGTGAACATGATTATTGCAGCCTGTGCCCTGATAATCTTGTTTACGGTGACTCCTTGCGGGAAAAACAACGGGAACAGGATCGCCGACATGAAAAGAAGACTTATAAGAGGAACTCCACGTATAAGCTCGATATATATTATGCAGACCGTTTTTACGGCAGGCATTTTCGATCTTCTTCCGAGAGCAAGAAGGATTCCAAGAGGATACGCAGCAACCATACCAAAAACAGATAGCATGAGAGTAAGAGGCAATCCGCCCCACTGATCACTGTCAACAGAAGTCAATCCGAATAAACCGCCTTTCATAAGCAGGCCCATTATTATAAGACCGGCAATCCAGACATATATAAGTGACTTTTTCCAGTGGTCCCTGTTTTTACAGTATAAGAGCAGGCCCACCATCATTATCATAGCCAGAAGCGGGCGCCAGTGCAATTCGTACGGGTAGAAGCCGAATATTATAAACCGTATATTCGCAGGTATTATAGACCAGCATGCTCCGTCTCCGGCACGGCACTCTTTGGCTGTTGAGAACCAGAAGCTGTCGATAAATGCCCACTTAATAAAAGGAGGTACAATCTTATACAGTAGAAACAGCACAACGATTGTAAGAATTGAATTAAAAACCCCATTAAACAGGTTCGATCTGATCCATTGCAATGCTCCGATCCTGATTACAGGCGCCTTTAATCCTTCTTTTTGAATTATATTTTTTTTTGATTTGTCTTTTGACATTTTTATGGAATTTTCTATCTTTCAACAAGAGCCATTTTCTTGTTATACCAATTCATGAAAAGGGATGTAAGCAGACTGAAACAAAGGTAAACCACCATTATCATTGTAATTCCTTCTATGGCCTGCCCGGTCTGGTTTATTGTGGTGCTGGCAACCGAAACAAAGTCGGGGAATCCTATTGCAACGGCAAGGGAGCTGTTCTTTGTGAGGTTTAACATCTGGCTGGTAAGCGGCGGAATAATAACTCTTAAAGCCTGGGGCAAAATAACAAGATTTAATATTTGGCCGGGCTTTAATCCAACCGCCATGGCGGCTTCAGTCTGACCTTTGCTTACAGCCTGAATGCCGGCGCGTACAATCTCGGCCACGAAAGCGGCAGTATAAAGCACGAGTCCCAGTAACAGAGCCCCGAATTCAGGGCTCATGTTTAAGCCGCCCTGAAAATTGAATCCCACAAGCTCCGGAACATTCATCTTATGGGGCGCTCCGGAAAATAACCACGTTACAAGAGGTAAACCAAGGATAATGGCAATTGAACAGAGGAATACAGGAAATATCTGTCCCGTTTTTTCCTGGCGCTTTTTGGCCCACTTTCTCAAAAAATATACGGCAATGCAGCCCGCTATAAATGAAATGGCCATATATTTATAGGCGGGATGCCCCTCCGGAACCGCAAAAACAAGGCCTCGGTTGCTCATGAAGACACCTTTCATCGGTTCAAGAGCTTCCCGCGTTGGAGGCAGTATGTCATAAAAAAAGGAATACCAGAAAAAAAGCTGGAGCAGAATCGGTATATCCTGCATTACTTCGATATAAACTGCAGCAAGTTTTGAAACAAGCCAGTTTTTAGAAAGGCGGGCAATTCCCAGAAAAGTCCCCAGTATAACCGTAAGAATTATACCTATGAAAGCCACCTTGATTGTGTTCAAAACACCTACAAACAGGGCCTTTCCGTATGTATCCGCAGCGGAATAGGGAATCAGAGATTCGCCGATTTCAAACGAAGCCTCCTTTTCAAAAAAACCAAAACCTGTGGCAATAGATTGCCTGTTAAGATTTTCAACCGTATTCGAAAAAAGATAATATCCGAGAAGCCCGATCATACCAATTGTTAAGATCTGGTAGATTATTGAGCGTATTTTAGGATCATTCAAAAAAGGAATTTTCTGTTCAGCATTACCGGTTGAGCTTGAATTGTTGCTGTTTTGCATACTATTCTCTTGCAGCATATCAATTTATTAAAGCTTTACGATAAATTGCATATCTTTTTTATTAAAAAATAGCTGACAGCAAGTGGCAAATTCGCCCATTGCCGTCAGCTATTAAAAAAGTAAAACTGCAATCAGATTGTTGTCATTTGAAAGGCGGGGAATACATAATGCCGCCGTCTTTCCAAAGAGCGTTCAAACCGCGTTCCAGTTTGAGCGGTGTGTTTATACCGACATTGCGCTCAAAAACCTCGGCATAATTTCCTACCTGCTTGATTATATTGTATGCCCAATTCTCGCTGAGCCCGAGAGCTTTGCCGTTTCCCGATGTAACACCGAGAAAGCGCATAATTAAAGGATTCTTGCTTTTTAACATTTCATCAACGTTTTTTGATGTGATACCAAGATCTTCGGCTTCGATCATTGCAAGAACAGAGTAATTTACTATATCCTTCCACTGGTTATCGCCATGACGCACTGCAGGGGCAAGGGGTTCCTTTGAAATGATGTCGGGAAGAATCATATAGTCATCAGGGTTTGGAGCAACGGCACGCACGGATGCAAGCTGGGAAGCATCGGAAGTCATGCAGTCGCATCTACCTGCAAAGAAAGCCTTGTTGAGTTCAACGTTACTCTCAATGACAACCGGTTTCATTTTCATATTGTTTGTTCTAAAATAATCGGCAACATTAAGTTCTGTTGTAGTTCCGGGGAGAACACAAATAGTTGCGCCATCTAGATCTTTAGCTCTTTTGACTTTCAGCTTTTTGGGAACCAGGAAGCCCTGGCCGTCATAATAGTTGACCTGGGCGAAATCAAGGCCAAGATCAGTATCACGCCCAAGGGTCTGTGTTGCATTCCGGCACAGCACATCGATTTCACCGGCCTGCAGTGCAGTAAAACGCTGAACTGCTGTTAAAGGAATAAATTTGACCTTGCTTGCATCGCCGAATACTGCCACAGCGATAGCGCGCGCCGTATCGACATCAAGACCGCGCCATACACCTTTTTCATCCGGCTTTCCAAAGCCGAATAATCCTTCGTTTACCCCAACCTGAACAAAGCCTTTTGCCTTGACAGAATCAAAAGTCTGTCCGGCAAAAGCGACTCCGGACACGGCAAATACAATTGCCACTACCAAACACAACTTAAATA
>JAHJQU010000206.1 GCA_018819005.1 Pseudomonadota bacterium
CCCACCTATGCCATCATTCCACCGGGCATCGACATCGAAAAGTTTTACCCGTTTTATCACAACCACCTGTCGGATGATGGCGTATCGGAAAACGCCATGTTCGCACAGGCTTCCATGCTGAAGGAACTCAACCGCTTTTTCATCAAACCTGACAAACCTTTGATTTTGGCTCTCTGCCGTCCGGACAAACGCAAGAACATTTCCGGATTGATTCAGGCCTATGGTGAGGATTTGGAGCTGCAGGCCATGGCCAATCTGGCGGTGTTCGCCGGTATTCGAAAGGATATCGATACCATGGAGGAGAATGAGCGGGACGTGCTGACCGGCATGCTCCTGCTGATGGACAAGTACGATCTGTACGGCAAAATGGCCATTCCTAAAAAACACGATTTCGAATACGAAGTCCCCGCGCTATACCGGATCGCCGCCGAAAGCCGCGGGGTATTCGTCAATCCCGCACTGACTGAGCCTTTTGGAATTACACTCTTGGAGGCTTCGGCCACGGGTCTGCCCATAGTGGCCACCAATGACGGCGGTCCCACGGATATCCTTCAATATTGCAACAACGGCCTGCTGGTCGATCCAACAAGCGTAAGGGCCATTTCGAGAGCGTTGAAAAAAATCATCGCGGATCCGGAGCACTGGGAAACCTATTCCAGAAACGGCATTCTCAACGTTCGAAAACATTATACCTGGCAGAGTCATGCTGCGGCATACAAGCGGCAGATCCTGGCGCTGGCGCGGAAAAGTCCCCCCTACCACCCTGAAACAGCAGTGCCCATCAACGCCATCGGACATCACTTGATGAATTTAGACTATTTTGTCATCACCGATATCGACAACACCCTGATCGGAAAAGACAACACACACCTTCAAGAACTGTTGAACCTGCTGGAAAACTATCGTTATTGCCTCGGATTCGGTGTGGCCACTGGCCGAACTATCGAGTCCACCCGGGGAATCCTGGCGAAGCACGGCGTGCCGACGCCGGATGTAATCATCAGTTCTGTTGGCTCGGAGATTTACTACGGCCCCCAAATACAATTAGGCCAGGGATGGGCAACCCACATCGGACACAAATGGGAGCGCGAAAAAATCATCGATCTGCTTGCCGATCTTCCCTTTTTAACCTTTCAGGAAAAAGATACCCAGCGGCCCTTTAAGATCAGTTATTATATGACACCGGGCAAGGATCGGCTGGCGGACATCCACTATCGACTCACCGCCCACAAATGTCATTACAACCTGATCTACTCCCACGACCGGTATTTGGATATCCTGCCTTACAGAGCCTCCAAGGGCAAAGCCATCCGTTATCTGAGCTATAAATGGGAAATCGCTCTGCAAAACTTGCTTGTCTGCGGTGATTCGGGTAACGATGAGGAGATGTTGCGCGGTGAACCCCTGGCCGTAATCGTGGGCGGTTACAGTCCGGAGTTGGAGGCTCTCAAGGGCGGGTCCAACGTTTTCTTCGCCGAAGCTCCTTGCGCCGGCGGCATTCTCCAGGGGTTGGATCGGTATAAATTCATCGAAAAGGCCAAGGAGAAGTATGATGCCCGTTCAAAATAGGGCGCAACGGATAAAAGTTGAAATTTGCTTTGAATCCGGTTTCGGCAAGCCCGATATGCTTGGTATCGATGATATGTATAGATGAAATCAGACCATATTTCGTTTTGAGCAATGGAAAGGAAGATTGTCTTGAGTAAAAAAATTGAATCGTTACTGTCGGAAAATAAGCCGGATTTTTTTCGCTACTTAAACGCAGTCGCCGGGCAGGAAAAAAGACTGCTCGTCAAAGGAGATCTTCTATATATATTGGATCAATTCAAAACCGATGGCGGGAAAGAAAATTTTTCCGCGATAACAGAATTATCACGGAAAATAAACGAGGGCGCCATTGTCGGAAACGTTATCTACCTTGAAATAAGAGAAAAAATAGGTTGTTCCGAATTCTACTCTTTTGATCTTGAAATGCTCGTATTCAGCAAGATCCATTCAATTGCCTACTTAAAAGCAAAAGAGAACCATATCAAACCGGAACATCCCGATGACCTGCTGACATTAAATTTCAGGACGTTTTATGATAAATTTCCAAGTATCCGGGAATCAAAAAGTATCGGACATGGAGTTGAGTATCTGAACCGCTATCTTTCCAGCAATATGTTCACCAATCCCGCAAAGCTGAGCACCGCACTTTTCGATTTTCTTTTTCTCCATAAATTCGAATCTCAACAGCTTGTTTTAAATGACGGAATAAACAGCCCTGAAAAACTTTCCGCCAGCATCGATAAGGCAAGAAGTGTATTGCAAAGAACAGAGGACGATGAGCCTTATGAAAATCTGAAACAGGTTCTCCGGGAATTCGGTTTTGAGCCCGGTTTAGGGAATACCGCATCCAAAATATCGGAAAGCCTGGAGTTGCTCGACACGATTATGCTGTCTCCCGATTCGCAATCGTTAAAAGAATTTTTATCCCGCATCCCGATGATCTTCAATATCGTCACCATTTCGCCGCACGGCTATTTCGGTCAGGAAGGCGTACTTGGAATGCCTGATACCGGCGGACAGGTCGTTTATATCCTGGACCAGGTGAAAGCGCTTGAACGCGCCATGATCGAATCGTTTCGGGAATCCGGTGTCCAAGCGCAGCCTAAAATCATCATTCTGACGCGCCTGATACCAAACGCCGGCAGCACGACTTGTAACCAAAGAATGGAAAAAGTTCATGAGACCCAAAACACATGGATACTGCGCGTGCCTTTCCGGCAGCACAACAGGAAAGTGACGGACAACTGGATTTCGCGATTTGAAATATGGCCGTATCTCGAAGAATTCGCGGAAGATTCATACCATGAACTGCTTGCCGAATTCGGGCATCGACCGGATTTGCTCATCGGTAATTATTCGGATGGCAACATGGTCGCATCCATCCTTTCCAGTAAATTCGGGGTAACCCAATGCAATATCGCCCATGCATTGGAGAAGAGCAAATATCTGTATAGCGCCTTGTACTGGGAGCAATTGGAAGATAAATACCACTTTTCCACCCAATTCACCGTCGATCTGCTGGCTATGAACAGCGCCAACTTCATAATCACATCCTCATATCAGGAAATCGCTGGAACCGAAGAGAGCATCGGGCAATATGAATCCTACCTTAATTTCACGCTGCCGGGTTTATATCGCGTAACCGGCGGAATCAACCTGTTCCACCCCAAATTTAACATTCTCCCGCCCGGTGTGAATACGAACATATACTTTCCATATACGAAGGAAGAAGACCGGCTGCAGGAA
>JAHJQU010000207.1 GCA_018819005.1 Pseudomonadota bacterium
CTTGATATCCGGCATTATTCTTCTCCGAAAACATATGGAGTTCCTTGACCTGCTTTGATTTGTTCTTTACCAATCAGGATATCCTGAATAAATGGCAACGGCAGTTCTGGATTTTCTTCGGTGATTTGTCCAATTTTAGCCCAGTATTCAATTTGACCGGCAATGGACCTTTTAAAAACTTTAGATCGGATCTTAGCTTTTTCAAAAAGCTCATTAGATATTTTTACTGCTGTAGACATAAATCCTCCTTGATTGATAATTGAATGTTAGTAGCTTTTTACTATAAATAGTTTTGTTTTGCAACCATTTTTAACAGCATTCGATAACATCTATGTGGCCTTCGGTGTCAAGAAAAAAAGCTCCCGTAGATCGGAGTAGAGTTAAATAATATTTCCGTCTTAACATTGACGTTTTGACAAGTAACCCGTTTGTCCCGGCTTTCATCTTCAATCGTGAGTGTCAGAGCATAACGCGTCTGCACCAAACATCTATAGAGATTATTTGAGGTTATAAAAATGTTTGATGAGAAAGTAACATATGGAGATGAATTCATGAAAAACGATCTGAAACATAAATTGTACCTGGGGTTTCGTGGTTTTATGGTGCGAGTACCGCCGCTACTCTCAAAAAAAGGGGCAAAGCAAGGTGAAAAGGGTGCCAAAGCAAATGCAGATTGTTTATCGAAAGAGGAGCGTCGAGTCCATCATTTTATCGTTATGAAAATGGCGGTTGTCAAGGATCCTATTACAGCAGAGTTGATCGCCAACGAGTTGGGGATGCCAAATGATCAAGTGCATGAAATTATTGACAAGCTTGAAAACTTAAAAACATTCATTTATCGAAGCGATGGAAAGGGAATAAACTGGGCTTATCCTCTTTCTCTTGAGAACACAGGTTTCAGAATGATCGCTTCTTCCGGCGAGCAATTTTTTGCTGCCTGAGCCGCTGACGCTTTTGCGACTCCCTTCGTGTATGGGAGATTACAAAAAAAGAAATTGTCTTTTACTATTCAGGCAAAATGCGCCAATAGCGGCAGACAGATAGAGATCGCACTTGACAGCGAACTGAACATATCAAATGTGACCGATGGCTCCGATCCAATGTTCTGCTTCCCAATAGTGCCTCTTGCAAAAACAAGGAGCCCAAGCATTGTGGACGTATTCTGACGGAAATCACTACTCTTCTGGTCAGAAGATGACGTTAGAGAATATAAAAAGAGAGCGCTCGATCTTAGAGTATATATGAATCTAAGTAAAAGAGCTCTTAAGGGAGTCAAAAGAATGCAGACATCGATTTTCGGGTTTAATGAAAGATACTGACTGGTTCGAAATAACAAATCAAGCGGACGCAAAAAGCCGCGCGGCTGATTAGCGGTGTTTAGCAAATTTAAAAGTGAGGTTATAAATTTGAAATACGTTCATGGATATAATCAAAAAGAAAATATTCGGTTACAGGACCAAGCTTCAACTCTTGTAGAATTATTACATTCTGATACATTTTATCCGGCAGGGAGCCAAGTTCTTGAAGCCGGTTGTGGTGTCGGTGCACAAACCATAACCTTGGCCCATAAGAGCCCTCACGCTAATATCATAGCGGTTGATATATCAGACAGCTCGCTTGCTGAAGCCAAGAAGAAAATTGAAGAAGCCGGACACATAAATGTTAGATTTCAACAGGGTGATATTTTTAATTTACCTTTTAAACCTGAATCATTCGATCACATTTTTGTTTGTTTTGTTCTTGAACATCTGGCTCGGCCGGATGAGGCGATAGACTGCCTGAAAAACCTTCTCAAGGTCGGTGGCACAATCACTGTTATCGAGGGAGATCATGGATCGACTTATTTTTATCCTGATAGTGATGCCGCGCACAGAGCTATTCTGTGCCAGGTCGAGCTACAAAAGAGAGCTGGCGGAAATGCCAACATAGGCAGAGAGCTATATCCTCTCTTATACGGAGCTGGGTTCAATTCTATCCATGTATCTCCACGTATGGTTTATGTTGATTCGAGCAAACCTACACTTGTCGAGGGCTTTACAAAAAACACTTTCACGGCA
>JAHJQU010000208.1 GCA_018819005.1 Pseudomonadota bacterium
GCAAGGGCGCCAAGGGCTATCGCCCTGGATCCATCAATAAGGATACCCCTTGGTTTGGAAGCTTTCCATTTGAACGCAAATTTAAACGAAATTTTCTCGACAGATTCATATCCAGCCTTTGCAGCATTAAGGTTTTTTTCAACGATATCTTCTCCTTTTGAAGCAAAGCCTTCCGTAATAACTTCACGGATAATCCCGAAAGGGGCTCCAAGGAGGGCAAGGCACGCTCCTGCTGCAACAGTATTTGAAGTAATTTTTCCGCCGCTTTCTTTTGCAAGTTCTAAAAATGGAATTGCTATAATATTTTTCGGAGGGGGAGTATCAATTTTTTCCATCAGACAAAGACCGTCTTTAACCAGCTCATTTTCGTGCAGGTCAAAGCTTTTTTTATCGAGCGCTAAAAGGAGATTTATACTGTGCCTGGGAGCATTGACCGGTTTATCGCTTATGCGTATCTGGAAAAAACTGTGGCCGCCTCTTATCCTCGATTCAAAATCATTTATTGCCATAAGATACAGGCCGCATTTAAGGCATACACGCGCCAGAATATCACCGACCGTCTGGATACCCTGGCCAGCCTCTCCTCCTATCTTAACGCTTATATCAATGCTCATCTTTATATTCTCCTCTGAAAAATGGAACATTACATCAAGGTTATTATTTTGATTTTATTGATAACAGATAACCTTTTCTTTTTCAAGCGACCGAAACCCGCGCTTATATGGAAAATGTGAAACGGGTATTTTATATCCGGTTGATACTCTTCTGCCAGTTCAAACTGAATACAATATATCCATCAGAGGCTCTTTTGAAAATTAATTTCATGTAGATTAAAATTAAATAAAAATGTGCATATTAAGCATGTTATGCTTCATTATAAGATGTTCTATAAGTTTTGGCATACCAGTTGCAACAACAGAATAGTAAAAGAAGATGGACTCGTAAAAAGTCCATCAACAGGCCGAGGGCGATAAAGCCCCGGACTGAGGTGAGAGTGGAACCGCTTGAATTTACTTCAAGCGGCGGGAGAGTCCGCATAGGCGGATTTCCCGCCAAGTAAAAAGTCTTTTTCTGATTTTTTACGCAGGTATCAAAGAAGACGAGATTAAAAATGATTAAAACCAATCTCAATTAATAATTAATAGCAAACAAATACGGAGGCATTATGAAAAAAGGATTTTTGGGTATTTTGGCGATAGCGGCAGTTGTTGCCTTAAGCGTTACGGCTTATGCAGGCCGGGGAATGGGATACGGACCTGGCGGAGGAGAGTGTCCGGGTGTCAGAGGAGGCGGATATGGCCCCGGTTCCGGATACATGATGGGAAATCTGACAGAAGACGAAGCAAAGAAAATAAACGACCAGCGTGAAGAATTTTTCAAGGCAACCGAAGATTTAAGGCAGGATATTTATGCCAAAGAGCTCGAATTAAACAGCGAGCTTGCCAAAAAGAATATCGATACTGAAAAAGCCGTAAAGCTCCAGAAGGAGATATCCGAGCTCGAATCAAACTTCGACCAGAAACGGCTTGAACACATTATAAAGATGAAAAAGCTTAACCCGAATTTAGCAAGGGGTTTTGGCGGCGGATCCCCCGGAGGGCATTGCGGCCGGTAATATAAAGTACAGAATGTAATATTAAACCCCTCCGTCACGGATTTGATTTACTGGCCGGATGCCTTACCCCCTTGGCATCCGGTCAAAACATCGTATCAATGTCCGTGATTTAACATACTTGCGCCGGAGGAACCTTTACTGAAAAGAATCAGATAGAGCATTAACAGGTAAAGGACTACGGCAGCCACGGCAAAAGGCCTGAAGTAGTAACCCAAAGGCGCAAGAATTATCACCGTAATCCAGTGAATTATTATAATCCATTTTGAGTCGAGCATTATCGGAAAATCATCATACCTGCATATGACCGCAAGCCCGCTTAAATTCCATCCGTAAAGGGATGCGAACGCATGAACCCTCAGGAGCAGCTTCAATTTTTCAGGATTATAAGAAGGATGAAATTCAAAAATAATGTAGAGTATCCCTGTCACAGCGGTAAAAAGAAGAAAAACCATTCCTGATGTCAAAAAATTTTTCTGCTGCGTCTTTATTCCAAGCTTTGCGAAAAGGATAAAGATCATCACCACCGAACAAAACAGTATGAATGTGACAATCAGCTGAAAATCGAGTCTTTCGAACAATATAAACAGA
>JAHJQU010000209.1 GCA_018819005.1 Pseudomonadota bacterium
ATCAACTATCCGGAAGGGTAAACTGCGGTTCACCCAGCAGAAACTTTCCCTTTGAAATCCATTCCTTTAAAATATTGGCAATCTCTGCGGCCTTGACATGGCTCGAAAGAGGAACCGTCGGCACTTTTTCTCCCTTGATATTGATAAACCCGCTTTTTAACTCGGCATAACTAACCTGGCCATAACTCTTTGAAATTCCATTAGGATAATCATTTCCATAGTCAACAATCTGGGTAAATATTTCTTCATCCGATATCCCTGTATATGCTGCCATCTCTTCGTTCAATACAGGGATAGGGATACCAAGCCCCACGTTCAGGGAGCAGCCATATCCCTGGAGACCAACGCCAACCAGCCAGTTTGGGCTCATGTTTTTCAAATCTCCCATCACCCACATCGTCCCCGCAGGAGTTATTGGAAGCCCCTTTTCGTTTCTTTTTGCAGAAGGTTTATGCTGAGTCCCGCTCCAGGTTACATAACCTGTTCCGCCTCCAAGAAATATTCTGGTTCCAATTCCTATTGTTTTATAATAAGGGTCATTAAATAGGGGACTTAGTTCGCCCGCCGAACAATAATTTGCATTTCCTGCTCTGGGCTTCAAAGCCCCCATGTAAGTATAGATTATTTTATTTGTAAGATTGATAGCGCAGTTATAATTCTGATACCCGTTTCTTGGATTACAAAGGACGGCATTTGGAAGGGTGGCAAGGGTAATCTCTTTTTCTACCAGGCGGTTCGGATAACATGATGTGCCATATGCAGTGGCTCTCAGATATACTTTTTTCCCGGCAACCAGATCCTGTATCACATGCCCCCCTCCATAGCTGAATTCGCCGGGATATACTTTATTGAGAGGATCATCTTCGCAAGGTTCCGTAGCTCCTATATAACAGTCTACGGCCGCTATTCCGGCGTAAGCAGGTACATTGTTAAGCCAAACCTTCGACGCTTTTATTGTTGGAACCGAATGTCCGAAATTTATAAAAGCCCCTGAAGAACACATGGGCGCAAAAGTTCCGGTAGTAACTACATCTATTTGCTTTGCAGCCCGAACAGGCCCATTCTTCTGTACTATATCAATCATCTCTCCGGCCGTAACTACCACAACTTTTCCGGATTTGATTTTCTCGTTGATCTCTTTGTAAGTCTTCCTTACCTTGTACTCTTTCATCTCAATCTCCTAGTTCATGTCCATCTGAAACAAATTTTGGACAACAGTGAGTTTCCAATTTGGAAATAGGCAATTTTGGGCAAGCTCAAGGAAATCAAGGGATTGCGCGGAGATATACGTGATGTATGTCGCACAAGAAATCCCGCAGATTGACGTCGAGATCGCACAAAAGGGCCATTTCCGGATAGAAACTAGTTCGACCCGGATTTAACAGCCTGTATCTTTCCAGTAATGTTATTTTTTATCCAGGAAGCATCCCACCATTCCAGAGGATTTACAAATATATTATTTACAAGCATGCTGAAATGGAGATGGTCTCCAGCGGCAAGACCCGTACTTCCTGAATGGCCGACAACACCACTCTTTTCGATAATATCCCCTTCCTTGACATCAAAGCTGTTCAAGTGTGAATATGCGCTGAAAAGACCGAATCCATGATCAACAAGAACTGTTTTCCCGTATATTCCTAAATCTCCTGCAAAAACAATCTTCCCCCTGTTTGCGGCAGGGACAGGTGCATTGGCAACGGAAGCAAGGTCTATGCCTAGATGAACCTGACTGTCTATGTGTTTCCCCTGATAATTATAATCCCTGTGGTCGGCAAAACCGGCCATCTTCTTTGCATTCGGGAAGCTTATAAATACCCCATCCCAAAGCAGAGTCTTCTCCGTATTCTTCACAAGATCTGTTATCTTCTTATAATTTTCAGCGCGGAGATCTCTGTTTACCTTGAGGAACTTATCTGAAAGAGATGTTTTTGAATCCTGTAAGATTTCCGCATCAAATTCAGGCATTTTTGAGTTAAGAAATTCGTCTGAAATGTTGATCGAATCTTTTTTGAATATCTGCGCCTTTATGAACACTTTAAATCCTCTCCTGGTACTGTTGCCGGCATCATCAACTGCTTCGACAAAAACCTCTGTACCGGGACCCTTGTCATGCTCAAGGGCAAAAAAGGACATATAAATATTTTTATCATTAAAAAAACCATTATAGCCAGCGAAAAAATTTCCGCCGGCATAAACTCCGTTATTTTCACACGGCTCTGACAAACTGTATATAACAATACCTGAACCGCCCTGATTAAGATTCTGTATCCCGCTTAAAACGCTTACGTCAGGCCGTTTTGTATCAATTACAATTTCCTTTTCGACTGTGGTTATGTTGCCGTTCCACCATCTCTGCCAGGAATAATCCCATGCGACCATGCGCAGAACTGCCTTCCCGTCCGCAAGCCCAAGTTTTTTCGGCTCAAGGGAAAGTCTGATATTATCCTGGTTTACCTTTCCGCCGCCAAGAAAACCCCCGGACGGATATTCCTTGTCAACAAGAACACTCTCTTTTCCATCTTTTACTATTGCTATCAAGATCTTGCGCAATCCTCTTTTTTCATCTGAAACCGAAATCAATATGTTTTTAGAAGGGCCAATCGCCATTGACAGGGCCGGCATTTCAGCCTTTATAGAAGGATTCTCATTCTCAAGGCATACAAATAAAATCCATACGGAAGACAGAACAACCAGGCCGGCCAGAAATATCAACAGAGCTCTTGAACTGAATATATTACTTTTCAATGTGTTATAATCCACCTTTCTTGCAGGTTATATATTGTGATAAATACTTTACGGTTTCATAAATAAACCGGCCTTTCCTCTTCCTGTCAGGCCGTAAAGCATTAACAGTTAACCGGAATATAATCAAGGCTCTTTTTCGTTTCTTGACTTTTGAACCTCTAACCGATAGATATCCGAATATACAGAATTACAAAATGTGTAAATTTAATTTGAACCGAAATAGCGAGCGCAATCCCCGTAGCTTACTGCGGGGAGCTTCAAATATTCATTATATTGATTCGGAATAATCATGATAAAAACAATAAAAATCAATAATATATCTGTTGGTGGCGGGTCTCCCTTGCTCATAATAGCAGGCCCTTGTGTCATAGAAGACAAAGAGACCACAATTTATATCGCCCGTTACCTGAAGGAGCTTGCGCAGAAACTGGATGTTCCTTTAATTTTCAAGGCTTCATATGATAAGGCAAACAGAACTTCTATCAATTCTTTCAGGGGCCCGGGAATTATCAACGGGCTCCGTATTCTGGAGCAGATAAAAAGCGAGCTTGGGCTTCCAATCCTGTCGGATGTTCATTCAATAAATGAAATCGAAGATGCCGCCGGTATTTTAGATATAATTCAGATCCCCGCATTTCTTTCCAGACAGACAGATTTCATACTGGAAATTGCAAGAACAGGAAAGCCTGTTAACATAAAAAAAGGGCAGTTTCTTGCACCCTGGGACATCAGAAATGTTGTTGAAAAGATTACATCAACCGGCAATAATAATATCCTTATAACTGAACGCGGCACAATGTACGGATATAATAATCTCGTGGTTGATTTTCGGGGCATTCAGATAATGCAGGAGACCGGATATCCTGTTATCTTTGATGCAACGCACAGCATACAGCTTCCGGGTGGCGGAGGAAACAGTTCCGGAGGAGACCGCAAATTTGCTCCGGCACTTGCTATGGCTGCTGTTGCAGCGGGAGCAGACGGCATATTCATGGAGGTTCATCCGGACCCTGACAGGGCGCTTTGTGACGGGCCAAACTCTCTCCGGCTTGACAGCTTGAATGACCTGATTTTAAAGCTGAAGGCCATCAGGGAGGCTATATCTTAATCGCAACCAATATCTGAATTTTGGTTCTGATAATTAACTGCGATGTTCTTTTTCCCAGGAACCTGTGAATTGAATTTATTTATAACAGCAGACAGTTACAACAAGGTGTATATTGATCTATAAAATTTCTGATACGGAAAACAGGTTAAGGAATATAAAATTGTTACTCCTTGATGTTGATGGTGTGATGACCGACGGGAGCATTATATATAATGACAGCGGTGAAGAAATCAAAGTTTTTTGCGTAAGGGACGGACTTGGTATCAGAATGCTCATGGAATCCGGAATCAATGTCGGGATTGTGACAGGAAGAAGTTCAGATTCTTTATATCACAGGTGCAAAAATCTGCACATTCAGCTCATATTCGACGGCATATCAGACAAAGCAGCAGCTCTTGATAAAATAACAGAAAAAACAGGTGTAAAAGATCATGAGATCGCCTATATCGGCGATGATCTTCCCGACATTTCCATTATGAGAAAAGTTGGTATTCCAATTGCTGTGGCCGATGCCGATGAAAATGTAATTGAGGTTGCCCATATTGTAACATCGGCAAAGGGTGGAGCAGGCGCAATTCGTGAAGTGTGTGAAGCCATAATCAAAGCGCAGGATAAATGGGAAGCTGTTATTAAACGATTATAATACTTTCGTAAAAAGTCGAAATTAAGACGGCAAAGTAATCCGCCTGAGGCGGACATTATGCAAGGCGCACAAATCTTGAGGAATGAAGCGTACATTCTGGTACGCTGCAATGACGAAAGATGAAGTGCAACACAGCAGAATGACTTTTTACGAAGCCGTCAATTATAACATGCGTATATAAAAATATGGCAAACAGAAATATTAAAATTGGATTGATATCGGTTATTGTTGTCACAATCTCTCTTACTGTTGCTGTGTTCATCGGATACCGGTATGTTTCAAAAAATCCCGAAAAGCTTATCCCCGTTGTTGCTGACGGATCAAGCATAACAATTGAAAAAATACATCAGACTTCGACCAAAAATGGAGTTGTTGAATGGAATCTTGATGCAAGTTCCGCCACTTACAGCGCCGACAACAAAGAGGCTTTTTTCAAGGATTTGTCTGTGACTTTTTTCACAAAAGATAATCAGAAAATTTTACTTACCGCCGATAACGGAATTTTAAAAACCGAATCAAACGACATAGAAATATCCGGCAGCATAATAATAAAGAATGATGAGTATCTGCTGAAAACTGAAAAAATCAATTATGAACATGATAAACGCATTATTTCTTCAAGGGTTCCTGTAGAAATTTCCGGCAACTCCCTGAACCTTGTTGCCAGTTCCATGACTATAGATCTTAACACAAACAAAGCCGAGTTGAGCGGTAAAGTGGAAGGAATAATCGGTGATAAAATTTCATTTTAAAAAATGGCATTGCCTTCACCTAACCCCGATAAACGGGATAAGTAAGTTTGCGAGATTGTTTACTGCCGGAAAAACGCAGGAAATAATCTCTTACTTACTAATCTGTTGTTTCGCAGTTTCCCTGTTATTTTTATTTCATCCTGACTCTGCTTTTGCAGCC
>JAHJQU010000210.1 GCA_018819005.1 Pseudomonadota bacterium
GGTGCCCCAAGTGCCGCCCTGCTTTCCAGAAAGAGCTTCAAAAGTTCCTGTCCAAGGTTAAAACACAGCTTTGCGCCGACTGTGAAAGAAGAAAAGTGAAAAATCCTTTAAGAGTTCTTGACTGCAAAGTTCTTGCCTGCCAGGAAGCGGTGGCTGATGCTCCTGCCATGATAGACCACCTTTGTGACGGGTGCAAAGAGCATTTTGAAACAGTGCAAAAATCCCTTAAAAAACTTGATATCCCATTTGAGATAGATAAACGCCTTGTAAGGGGACTTGACTATTACACAAGGACCACCTTCGAGATACAGACCGGGTTGCTGGGTGCCCAGGGCGCAATTGCTGGAGGAGGGCGCTATGACAGGCTGATAGAGGAACTTGAAGGTCCGGCTCAGCCCGCCATAGGTTTTGCAATTGGATTTGACAGGCTTGCCGAGATAGTTGCCGCAAACAATGTGAGTGCTCCGGTAATTGACCTGTTTATAGCGACGCTCGGCGAACAGGCAAAGACCGCCGCATTTGAATGGTCTTGCAGCATTGCCGTTTCAGGAATAAAGACCGAAATGGATTTTTCTGACAAGGGTTTAAAGGGGCAGATGAAGAAAGCGGACAGGCTCGGAGCCCGTTATGTTCTGATTCTGGGGGATAAGGAAATTGAGGAAGGAACCGCAGTGTTAAGGAACATGATAACAAAAGAGCAAAGCCCCGTTCCAATTGAAGGTATTGTTGAAAAACTTAAATTAATATTGACGGCTTCGTAAAAAGTTAATTTTTCACACGAAGACACAAAGACACGAAGAAATGCCTATTGAAAACATTCAGGTTTGTCTTTGTGTGAGAACGACTTTTTACGAGTCCGTCAGATTTGATAAATAATTTGAAAGGAGTCATTTAATTGACTGATATGCTTGGAAAAATGAGAAGAACCCATAACTGCTGTGAACTCGGAAGAGGTGATGCGGGCAGGGAAGTTGTTCTTATGGGATGGGTTCAGCGAAGAAGAGATCACGGAGGAGTGATATTCGTTGATCTGAGGGACAGGGAAGGAATTACACAGGTCGTTTCCAACCCTGATTTAAATAAAGAAGTCCATGAAAAGGCCCATGCAATAAGAAGCGAATTCGTCATAGGCATAACAGGCAAGGTGGAAAAACGTCCTGAAGGAATGACGAATCCCAATTTAAAGACCGGCGAAATAGAAGTTTTTGCAACGGAACTTAAAATATTGAATCCTGCAAACACTCCCCCTTTTCTGATCGAAGATACGGTGGATGTTTCTGAAAATATACGTTTAAAATACAAGCACATTGATCTGAGGCGCCCGAATATTCAGAAAAATCTTATTCTAAGACACAGGGCAGCGGCATCGGTCCGGCAGTACTTAAACGGTCTGGGTTTTATCGATATTGAAACTCCTGTTTTAACGAAAAGCACTCCTGAAGGCGCGCGGGATTATCTTGTTCCGAGCCGGGTAAACCCGGGCATGTTCTATGCTCTTCCCCAGTCTCCACAGCTTTTCAAACAGCTTCTTATGATATCCGGTTTTGACAGGTACTACCAGATTGTGCGCTGCTTCAGGGACGAGGATTTAAGGGCCGACCGCCAGCCTGAATTCACCCAGATAGACCTTGAGATGAGCTTCGTTGGCGAAGAGGATGTTATGGGTATTGCTGAAGGTATGATAAACACCCTTTTTAAAGAGGTTTTTGATAAAAGTATAGAAATACCGTTTGAAAGGCTCTCATATGCCGAGGCGATTGACCGTTTCGGACTTGATAAACCGGATCTTCGTTTCGGGCTGGAGCTGAAAGAGATCTCTGATATTGTAAAAACTTCCGGGTTCAAGGTGTTTGCAAATGTTGTCGAAAAAGGGGGCATAGTAAAAGTCTTAAATGCAAAAGGATGCTTTGAATTCTCGAGAAAAGAGATAGATGACCTGACGGAGTTTGCAGCCGTTTACAAGGCAAAAGGTCTTGCCTGGGTCAAAGTGAAAGAAGACGGATGGCAGTCACCGATTGCAAAGTTTTTTACAGATGATGAAAAGGAAAAACTGGCAAAGCGCATTGACATGGAAACCGGCGATCTTGTCTTTTTTGTGGCTGATCAGCCTAAGATTGCAAATGATGCTTTGGGCCATTTGAGGAACCATCTTGCCGGAAGACTGAATCTGGTTGATGAAAATGAATTCAGATTCCTGTGGGTAACTCAATTCCCGATGATGGAATATGATGAAAATGAAAAAAGATACCAGGCTATGCACCACCCCTTTACGGCTCCCCTTGAAGAAGATTATGATCTTATTGAGAAAAACCCCCTTGCAGTCCGTTCAAGAGCATATGACCTTGTATTAAATGGTTCTGAAATCGGGGGAGGCAGCATACGTATTCATCAGAAAGAGATGCAGGAAAAGATTTTTGCAGCTCTCGGGATGACGCCGGAATCATACAATGAAAAATTCGGTTTTCTGCTTTCTGCTCTTGATTCCGGAGCACCACCTCATGGAGGTATTGCCTTCGGTTTCGACAGGCTGATAATGATGCTATGCGGCGGAA
>JAHJQU010000023.1 GCA_018819005.1 Pseudomonadota bacterium
AAAAAAATCTTCAATCTCGTCGCGCTCTCCGATTATTAACCTGATTCTTGTCTCATAATCTAAAAGAATTTCGCGGTGCAAAAGCTCGTGACGCCACCAGAGTGTTTCAGGGTTGAATTTACCATCCAATCCCCTGCTTACTTCAGGAATAACCTCTCCGTTAAACCATACCGGTTTGAATATCGATGTGCATGGAGCGGAAGTGCCTGTTGCCCAGCAGGTAGTATCATCGGGTTTCAGGCGGGCAACAATCGATCCGGTTGTCTGGGTTGCATTCCGCGAAAGACTGTTTGCCGCGTGGGCGCAAATTCGATTTCCCAGGAAATGAGAATCAGGAGAGTACCCCCCTTCCCCGTGATCCCGTAAAATTTTGAAAGCTTCTTTTATGCTTACTTTTCCAACCATTGAATTTATGAGATTGGATGAGCATTCTTTTCTTTTTCGGCTTGCTGAAAAGGTTGTAAAAAACCAGTCCGAATAGCTTTTTGCAAAATTAAATTGATCTCCTTTCTTATGCCACCCTTTCTTCCGCGCATGATCAATAAGCTCAGGATGACTCCTGTCAAACTCTTCCCCGATTGTAAGGCCGTTGCTGATTGAATAGTAATCTTTTACTTTTTTTGCCGCCCAGAGATGCCCGGCTGTTTCAAGCACCCACGCTTCTCTGTGGTCAGCCATAATAAAGCTGTTATGGTAGGCCATCTTCTTATCTTCATATCCGCAAATTCCACCCTGCCCGTAATCCGATAAAAGGCCTGCGATTGTTTCAAGAGCCTGTTCAGCCGATGCAGATCTTTCCAGAGCAAGACGAAGGAGGTCCATGCCGGTCAGGCCACCCTTTTTACTTATTTCCATTCTGGTCCACACTGCTTCGTTCCCTATGGTAAGGCCTTTTTCATTAATCCCTATTTCAGCCCCCCACATCCAGAAAGGGCGGGAAAGGAGTACGGCATGAGTCTCTTTGGCCTGAGGAATCCGGATATAGGTGCATTCTAATTGTTCTTTATCCGGATAAAATAGTGCCGGATGAAATTCCAGCGCCTGGGCTTCATTAGGCTCCCTGTCGCTGTTTTTCCCGAATATGACCGAACCGTCAATAGTTGCCGGAGGCAGAACCACGAAAGTATCACACATGCTTTTGGCTCCTTTCATGCCGCGTCTGAATTATCAGTCAGAAAAGAATATAACTTGATTAAGTTGAATAATACATATCGTTTGAAATAAGTTCAACCCTATATTGACGGCAAAGTAAAAAAGCCGTTCTCACACAAAGATCACGGAGGACACAAAGAAAAACCTGAATGTTTTAAATAGACCTTTCTTCGTGTCTTTGTGCCTTCGTGTGAAATATTAGCTTTTTACGAGTTCATCGATATTGACCGCAAAACTTAAAAATGATAAATATTAAACTAGAAAATTTAAAACGGAGGAATTATTAGTGTTAAAAACTCTTAAAAAATATCTTCTGATAGGCCTGCTGGCATATGGGGCATATTTTGTAATGGACCATCATTTTCTTTTTGAAGGAAAAAAGTTTTATCTGCTGAAAAAATCCGAGCCTTCATTAAAATACACTTTTTTTAACATGACAGACAGAAAAACCGAATCCATCATGAAAATTGATGAGCTGAGGCAAAACGGTGTCGGCGACCTTCTGGTTGAGCTGGGGAAAATAACAGAAGAAGAAAAGATAATATTTGAAAAAAAATATAGCCAATAAGAGCCTTAATTTAATCGGACTTTTTCATTCTCAAGGTTCCCATATTTAAGCGTTGACCGGCCAGAAGATCTTCCGTTTTGTACCTCGTCCCCCTCCAGTCAATTCCTCCTTTCAGTTTGCATATAATCCCGGAGCGCAAAAACATGATTGAAATTATCAAAAGCCCGAACTGAACCAGGAAAAGGGGAAAAAACTTCTGTCCGAATTTTTCTTTTACGAAAAAAACTCCGAAGGCCATAAAAACATAAGTAATTATACCGAGGGTAAAAACAGGTAATACATTAAAAAACATAAGCGCCGCAAAAGGGGCAAGGGCAAACGCCCAGATGAACGCCACAATAATTATCATCCTGATTAAGCTGTAATTTGCAGCAGCCCCAAAGAGGTTTTTTTCAACACCCTTAAACATTGCCTTAATGGAAGGATACCATACAAGTGAAATATCCCTGGTTGTCATTGCAAAACTGCTTTTTGCCCCTGAAATAACAAGCAT
>JAHJQU010000211.1 GCA_018819005.1 Pseudomonadota bacterium
ATCTCTTTGTTTGACCAGAATGGTTCGCTGAATTTTGTCTTTACCATGCCTGGCGCTACAGCATTAACCTGGATATCAAAAGGTGCAAGTTCCTGTGCAAGAACCTTGGTCATCATTTCAATTCCCGCTTTTGCTATGCCGCAGATTCCCATTGCAGGTGCGGATCTTCTTGCGGCAATAGATGAAATACTGACTATTTTCCCCTTGTTCTGCCCCCTCATTATCTGTCCGGCCTTTTTTGAACATAAGAAAGTGGCGTTCAGATTGGAGTCAATTATTTTTTGCCATAACGAATAGTCGGCATCAACAACTGAAGTTACAATATTCATCCCGACATTGTTTATCAGACCATCGATTTTTCCAAAATATTCAATAGATTTGTTAAAGAGGTTTTCAACATCGGATTCTTTTGCAATATGAGCCTGTACTGTGAGAAGGTTGGATCCTCCCGAAAGTTTTGTTTTTGCTGCTTCAAGCCCCTCCTGTTTTCTTCCGCATATTGTGACCTTTGCTTTCTGATCAAGAAGCAGTCGCGCTATCTCTAAACCGATTCCCCTGCTCCCACCGGTTATTACAAACACCCTGTTTTCGAGGTTGTAAGATACACCACCCATTAAATCCTCCTGAAAAACAGATAGATGATCGTTTAATAAATTCTCCGGAACATACCAAATGATTCCGTGATTACAGGTCTATTCAACATAAATATACTGCCCGGCATGTATTTTGCTTTTTGGTGTCAGCTTGTTAATGCGCAGAAGCCGTTCGAGCGGCATATTGTGATTCTGCGATATCCTGAAAAGGTTATCCCCTGATTTAACGCGGCACTTTTTCTTGACAGCATTGGTTTCATTATACCCGCTCTGTTTTTGAACAAACAGAACCTGCCCTATATGAAGATTAATCGTATTTAAGTTGTTAAGTTCCTGAATATTTTTAACTGTCGTATTGTATCGGTTGGCTATGATCAAGAGGGATTCACCGCTTTTAACAATATGAGTGGAAGGCAGTTCTTTTTTTTGCGGTGTGTATTTTGCTTGCTGGGTTGTTGATTCAGTTTTTGATGAACTTCCCTGATAACCAGGAATTTTAAGCATTTTGCCTGCTATTAATATCGGTTTGCGCATATTATTTGCCCGCATTAGGCTTTGAACGCTGACCCGATATCGTTTTGAAATTACAGAAAGTGTTTCTCCTCGCTTAATTCTGTGATTTTGATAATCAGATGAAACATGTTGTCTGGCAGTCGAGACGGGTATTGAGTCTATTTTAGCAAGAAGCTCTTCTGTTTTACCGGGCGGTGCTTTCAGAAGATATGTGTAAGGCGGCAAAATATCGTATCGAAGTTCCGGATTAATCTGCTTGAGATCATCTGCATCGATGCAAAGTTCTTTCGCTATATCTTTCAAATGAGCCTGTTTTGTTATCGAAACAGTTTCGTATTCCCAGGGCAATGCCAGATCAACTTTATCAAGACCGTATTTTTCCGGGTTGGAAAGGACATGGAGGGTTGCCAAAAATCTTGGAACGTATCTTGCCGTTTCTCTCGGAAGGCGTCCATAAAGATCCCAGAAGTTATCAAGATAATTGATATTTTGGTCCCTTATTATCCTTAAAACCCTGCCTTCTCCGCAGTTGTAGGCGGCAAGCACAGTTGTCCAGTCGCCAAACATCTGATGCAGTTCCTTAAGATATGCTATTGCTGCTTCAGTAGATTTGACCGGATCGAGTCTTTCATCAACGAACAGGTCACGTTTTAAGCCAAATTTGTAGCCAGTTGAAGGAATGAACTGCCAAAGGCCTAAAGCCCTGGCTGAAGAAAGCGCGTTAACCTTAAACCCGCTTTCGATGAGAGGCACCCATGACAATTCTTCAGGCAACCCGGCTTGCTTAAGCTTTTCAAGTATTTGAGGACGAAAGCTTCCTGAACGTTTTAATGATTCTCTGAAAAAGTTTCTTTCTATCCCGGTCGTAAAAAGAGCTATTTCGGCCTGAATATGGCTATTCATTTCCATGGGAATAGCCTTGTGATTTCCATTGACAGCGAAATTCCGCGAGGCGTATATTTCCAGTATTCTTTTCGAAATGGTAAATCTTATATCTTCTTTTTGCTGGGCCAAAGTTGAATTGTCGTCGGGATCTATCGATAAAATTAATGAATAAGCCTGATCCAGCGCTTCAATTGCATTTTCCAGTTCACCCTTTTGCCATAATTCCTGGGACATCTGACAGTAATCAAGAGCTTCATCCATTTCATTTTCGAATTTTTTGTTGTTGAGGGATGTTATTTCGGAAGAAACAGGGGGGACGCCGTTATAGTCAACCGAATTTTTATTATTGTTCGTTTGCGGGGGCTTTTCTTCAACATTGGCCTGAACAGAATGAGGGTAATATTTTGTACCCTCATTATTCGAATTCTTGATATTAACAACCCCACCTGGTTCTGTTAAGTTTGAGGAGTTATTGTTTTGTTCTCCTGAATTGTTGTTGGTTGATATTGAAGAGGGCGGTGTAACATTATTATTTCCAACAGTTTCTGTAGCAGCCTTATCTGTTTTGGAAATAAGAACAGGATTATTATCCGGTGAAGTTTGGATGGTTTCCGGATTGTGAGCGCAACCAGTTATCGAAATTATCAATAAGAGAGTAAATGTAATTATCAATATATTTTTCAAAATGTTAAATCCTCATATTATTGGTTTTTGTCAAATGGCAATCATGGAACCGAAACAGCGAGCGCATTCCCCGTAGCTTGCTGCTGGGAGTTTCAATTTCCTCTAAATAAAAGCTCTAACACTCTAAGAGACCTTTGCATAACATCTGGCCTATCGCCATTTAGGGATATGGGTACACATGCGTAACCATCACCACAAGACGAACGTAAGTTACTCAAAGCTATCACTAATAAAAAATCAGTATATGAATTGCTTTATATGGTTTAATTATTTGCAGGAGGATTACACAATCAGGGGCTGGCTTGTCAAGGATTAATCTTCAACGGCCTGTGCTAAGCTGATTAATATGTGCCCCGTAATCTATTCGTATGATTGATTATTATATTAGGATAACTTGAAATAATTTGGAACAAATAGTCACAAATGGGTTGGTTTTGTTTCCGGAGAGATTACGGGATTGATAAACGAAAAACATAATCAATTTATTAGAAAAAAGTCTCCGACGCTTGATGCTTTGAGTTTAAATTATAATTTAAATCAATTATTATTCTTTACAATTGCAAAAAAAATTGTAAAATAAATGTTGATATTTTATTTTAAGGCGGATAGAAGGAGATTTTCTTATTGATACCGATAAGAATAATTTGATATGTTTTTAATTATTTATTTTGTAAAAGCAAGATTTATTTGAGCGTGCCAGAGTAGCTCAGTAGGTAGAGCGCCTCACTTGTAATGAGGATGTCGCGGGTTCAATTCCTGTCTCTGGCTCCAGATGTCAGCATGGTGGGGTTCCCGAGTGGCCAAAGGGAACAGACTGTAAATCTGTCGGCGAAGCCTTCGGAGGTTCAAATCCTCCCCCCACCACCAACCTTGAAAGTGAGTCGCATGTAGGAGATTCCGTTAGGGTGCCGGAATCGTTATTTAACTACATGGCTTTCTCCTGGAGTTATGCTCCAAGATTTGAGAGAAAGGCGGTCTTCTCTGGACTTTTTTGATTTTTATGGGAAGATAACGATGCAAGAAGCGGGAGTAGCTCAGTTGGTAGAGCTTCAGCCTTCCAAGCTGAATGTCGCGAGTTCGAGCCTCGTCTCCCGCTCCAAATCTTTTGGCCGATTTATTTGGCCTGCTTTTGGAGTATTCAGTTAAAGCCATAAAAAGCCCACGTAGCTCAGTAGGTAGAGCTCTTCCTTGGTAAGGAAGAGGTTCACCGGTTCGACTCCGGTCGTGGGCTCCATAAATATAGCAGTTTACGTTTTATTTAAATACCCGCATTTTTATGGTTGAAAGGCTGTTGGCATCCTTATATATTGATAATTTACAGATATCAGAAATATTAATACCAAAATCATGGGGAGGGTATTCGAGATGGCAAAGAAGAAGTTTGAGAGGACGAAGCCGCATGTTAACGTGGGAACGATAGGACATATAGATCACGGTAAGACGACATTGACGGCAGCGATAACGAAGCATTGTGCGTTAAAGGGTATGGGG